>JBBQSR010000303.1:0-5244 GCA_038234855.1 Ktedonobacterales bacterium
TCTCTGATACGTTGGCGACATACAGACGCGGCTTCAGCGTCAGCAAGAACAGTTCGTCGATGACGGGCCGCTCGGTGGACGAAAAGGTAATGTCCGAGGCGGGCGTGCCCTCGCCCAAGCCCGCCTGAACGCGTTTGAGCACCTCTAGCTCGGCGACGAATTTCTTGTCGCCGCTCTTCGCCGCCTTCGCCGTGCGCTCGGCGCGGCGCTCCACCGTGGCGAGGTCGGTCAGCGTCAGGGTCGTCAGCAGGTCGTCCAGGTCACGCGCGGCATCGACATCACCCGGCACCGAGGCATTGGTGAAGGTGCGGACGACCACGGCCAGCGCATCGGCCACGCGGATGTGCCCCAGGAATTCGGCGCTCAACTCTTGGCGCTGCTCATCGGGCGCGGCGCTGTTGAGGCCCGCTACATCCACGAACTCGACTGTGGCGTAGGTCTTTTTCTTGGGCACGAAGATCTCCGACAGGCGGTCGACGCGCTCATCGGGGACATTGACGATGGCCTTATTCGCCTGCACCGTGCTGGTGGGGTAATTCGTGATGGGCACGCCCGCGCGGGTGAGCGCGTTGAAAAGCGTGGTTTTGCCAGAGAGGGGCAGGCCGATGATGCCAACCGTCAGTGCCATGGCTGGTGCGCTCCTTAACCAAATGAAAAGCCGGATTCTGGGACACCGCAGTATATCACACCGCCCCTGCTGTCGCCGTCCATCCTCAGCGAACTTGCGCTCGATGCCTCCCTGACCCTTGACTTTCCTATTGGGGAATGTTACATTGAATATGCATTCAATCGAATGAGTGAATATTCAATCGAGAGGAGGGGATAGATGACAGCACCTGTGCCCGACCCCATTCAAGCGCAACTCATCGCGGCGCGGCGCACGCAGATTTTGGATGCCGCCGCGAAGGTCTTCGCGGAAAAGGGCTTTCACCCCACGACCATCAAAGATATCGCCAAGGAGGCCGGTATCGCGGATGGCACCATCTACCACTACTTCGAGAGCAAGGGCGCGCTGCTGCTGGGCATTTTTGACCATATGCGCCAGGCGGTCACGCGCGAGGTGAACTTCACGACGCTCGACACCAGCGATATACGCGGCTTCTTGCGCGCCTTCATCAGCCAACCGTTGCAGGCCCTGCACGCCGATAATTCGGAACTCTTCCGCATCATCCTCGCGGAGGTCATGGTGAACCCCGGCCTGCGCGAGCGGTTCTACCAGCAGATGCTCGCGCCAATGCTGGTCCTGGCCGAACCGATATTCGCCCAATGGGTCGCCCAGGGGCGCATCAAGCCGCTCGATCTGAGCCTGACGTTGCGGACGATATCAGGCGTCATCTTTGGCATCATCTTGGAGTCCATCATGGGCGACCAAGCGCTTGAGGCGCGGTGGGACGAATTGCCCGACTTCCTCACCGACCTGATCTTGCACGGGCTAGGGAGCGACCAACCATGACCATTCCCCAAATCGATGTAACCGCCGCGTCCTTTAAGGCGAATCCTTTTCCGTACTATGCCCAACTGCGCGACGAAGCGCCCGTCCACCCCGTCATGATACGGATGACCAAGCAGCGCGCCTGGCTGGTGACGCGCTACGCCGATGTGGTGAGCGTGCTGAAAGACGACCGTTTCGCCAAGGACCGCCATAACGCCATGACCCCTGCGCAACTCCGCAAGGTGCCGTTGATCATGAACGCCTTCAAGTCGCTCCAGCGCGGCTTGCTCAGCCTGGACGGCGCGGACCACGACCGTCTGCGCGCACTCGTCCACCAGGCCTTCACGCAACGCATGATCGAGCAGATGCGCGACCAGATCCAATCCGTCGCGGATGAACTGCTGGACGCCGCCGAGGCGCGGGGCAGCATGGACGTGATCGCCGATTACGCGCTACCCCTGCCGTTGACGATGATCGGGCGCATCCTGGGCATCCCCGCTGAGGACAATGCCAAGTTTCATCGTTGGACCACGGTCGTCTTGGGGGCGGCATCCAATCGCAACCCCCTGGTGCTGGTCCCCAACATCATGGGGCTGACGGGCTACCTCAGGCGCACCATCAAGGCCCGCCAGGCTCAGCCGCAGGACGACCTGATCTCGGCGCTGGTAGCAGCCAAAGAGGGCAACGATCGCATGACCGATGATGAGATCCTCTCGATGATCTTCTTGCTGCTGAGCGCGGGCCATGAGACCACCGTAAACCTGATCGGCAGCGGCACGCTCGCCCTGCTGGAGCACCCCGACCAATTGGCGCGGTTGCGTGACGACCCTGCTATCATCAAGCCCGCCATCGAGGAAATCCTGCGCTTCGTCTGCCCCGCCGAGACAGCGACTGAGCGGTATGCCCGCGAAGATGTCACCATCGCGGGCACGACCATCCCACGTGGCGAGTTGGTGCTGGCGGTGGTCGGCTCGGCGAACCGCGACCCCGCCTATTTTGACGACCCCGACACGCTGGACCTGACGCGCGCCAACAACAAGCATCTCTCCTTCGGTCAGGGCATCCACTATTGTCTGGGTGCGCCCCTGAGCCGCCTGGAAGGCCAAATCGCCCTGAGTACACTGGTGGGCCGCTTCTCCAACCTGCGTTTGGGCATCCCCCCAGAGCAGGTGCAATGGAAAGACAGCTTCATCCTGCGCGGCCTCAAAGCCCTGCCCGTGACGCCGTAGCCCCACTATTCACCCAAGCAGCCAATACCACAAGAAAGGCGCACCATGTTCAATGCCATCACCCAGTGGGTGCTCAGTCGTCGTTCCGCGACCATCCTGATCGCCTCGCTGGTCTTTGTCATCGGCCTCTTTGGCACGACGCAGCTTCAGGAAGAGCTGCTGCCCAACTTCAGCTTCCCGTATCTCGTCGTCACGGCGGTTGACCCAGGGGCCAGCTCGCAGGTCGTGGCGGATCAGGTGTCGAAGCCCATCGAGACGGCGGCTTCGCAACTGTCGGGCGTGCAGCAGATCAACTCGACCTCGTTGCAAGGCTTTTCCGTGGTGCTGGTGCAGTTCAATTTCGGGGTGAACACTGACACCTTGCAGCAGCAACTCAACGCCAAGATCGCGGCGGCGCAGTTGCCGACCTCCGCGACCGGGGCGACGGTGCAGGCGACCATCACCCAGCTCAATGCCAACACCGCGCCCATCCTCTATGTGACGGTCGAGGGAAAAAACGGCCAGACCAGCGCGCAACTCGCCCAATGGGCCGACCAGACGGCCTCGCCCGCCCTCGGCACGGTAGGCGACATTGGCAATGTGCAGGTGGTCGGCGACACCACCCAGCAGATGGTCATCGCGCTCAACAGCACCGCCCTCACCGCGCACAGCCTGAGCGTGAGCGACATCACCACCAGTCTGCGGAGCCAGGGCATCAGCTTCCCCGCTGGCACCGCCGACATCGCGGGCCAGCTCGTGCCCGTGCGCGTGGCGACCACCCTGCCCAATGCCCAAGCGCTCGGCGACGTGCTCATCACCGCAGCCACGGGCGGCAAGCCGGTGCGCCTGGCGGATGTCGCCACCCTTAGTAGCACCCAGGTATACCCCAATGGCTCGGCTAGGGTCAACGGCACCAACGGCGTCCTGCTCGACATCTACAAATCGCAGACGGGCAACACGGTCAAGGCGTCGGATGGCGTGCTGAGCGAGATCGCCAAGCTGAACCACGACAACCCCGACTACCATCTCACCCCCATCTACGATCAGGCGCAACAGATCCGCAACTCGATCAATGGCGTGGTGCGCGAGGGCATCTTGGGGGCGATCCTCGCCATCGTGGTGATCTTCCTCTTTTTGCGCAGCCTGCGCAGCACGCTGGTGACGGGCATCTCCATCCCATTGTCGATCGTCACCGCGCTCGCGCTGCTGTGGTGGCAGGGCATCTCGCTCAACACCCTGACGCTGGGCGCGCTGGCCATCGCCGTCGGGCGTGTCGTCGATGATGCCATCGTCGTCCTCGAAAATATCTATCGCCACGCCCAGGATGGCGAACCCATCCGCGATGCCGTGCGGAATGGCACGCGCGAGGTCGCAACGGCCATCACCACCAGCACCATCACGACGGTCTGCGTCTTCCTGCCGCTGGGCTTCACGGGCGGCATCGTGGGCCAACTCTTCTTGCCCTTCGCGCTGACCGTCACTTTCGCCCTGCTGGCGTCGCTGGTGGTCGCGCTCACCATCGTTCCCGTCTTCGCCAGCTTCTTCATCAAGGTACCGACGATGGCGACGGCGAATGGCACGCGCGCGATGCTGGCTGCCCCAGAGAACACGACCTTGCAGCGCGTCTATACCCCGATCTTGCGCTGGGGTTTGCGGCACCGCTGGGGCACCCTCGGCATCGCCTTCGGGCTGCTGCTGGTGACCTTCGTCACGGCGGGGGCTGCGGGCATCCCGGTCGGCTTCTTGTCCAGCGGTAACGCGACCCTGCTGCAAGGGACGCTGGCCGTGCCCCAGGGTGCGGACCCACGCATCACCACCGGGGCCATCCAGGGAATGGAGGGCGTGCTAGCGACCTATAAGAGCCAGGGCAAGGTCGCGCTGTACGAGATCACCACGACGGGCAACTCCGCGCTAGATCTGACGCGCCAGGCACTGGGCGGCGGCAACACCACCGCTACCCTGCTGATCACCCTGCCGTCGAATGGCGATGGGGCCAAGATCGCCAAAGACCTGCAACGCGATCTGCAACCCGCCGCGCCGCAGGGGGGCACCATCGCCGTGACCGTCGCCAGCTCCTTTGGCACCGGGGGCAATACCCTTTCCTACGTCGTCAATGGCCCCAACGCGGCGGCGGTGAAAACGGGCAGCGACGCGGTGCTGAGCGCCCTGCGACCGCTGAAAAACATCGCCCACCTGAAAAGCGATGTCAGCGCCGTCACCCCGCAGATCGTCGTGACGCCCGACCCCACCAAGAATCCACTGGCCAACTCGGCGCTCATTGGGCAACGGCTGAGCGCGCTGTTGCAGGGGCAGAGCACCGGCACCCTCACCTTTGGCGACGGCTCGCAGGCCCAGATCCTCGTGGCCGTGCCTGGCCTGGGCAGCGGTGACATCACGGGGTACATCGCCCAGATTCAACAGTTGCCCCTGGCACCGGGCATCACCGTCGGCGATGTGGCGACGGTGCAGCAGGTCACGGGCGTCACCCAGGTGACGCGCATCAACCAATCGCTCGCCGCGACCATCACCGCTGACATCACCACCGACAACACGGGCCTGGTGACGCGGGACGCCGCCAACGCTCTGAAGGGCCTGGCGCTGCCA
>JBBQSR010000304.1:0-5238 GCA_038234855.1 Ktedonobacterales bacterium
GCGCTGTAGCTGTGCTGAAAGACGATGAGGTTGGTCATCTGCTCGTCGAGGTTGACGCCGCCGACCGACTGGCGCTGCGCGGTCAGGCTGCTCATCACCACCCCCTGTGCGTGGTCGTTGGCCGACACCTGCTGCGCGACAGAGCCAAGCTGCGTGATGGTGTTGTCGTACCCCTGCTGGATGGTGAAGCCTGCCAGTGGCGTCGCCGCCGCGCCGACTTGCGTCCGCAGATTCGAGACGGCCTGGGCATTCGAGCCTTCGCCCACCGCGCCGCTGGCGTTCGCCGCCGCGACGGCCTGGGGATTCGCCACGATGGCGGGATCGACGGTGATGTTGGCGGCGGTCACGGTGACGACGGTCGACCACGGCGCGGTCAGTGCGACGGCAGGCGGCGACACGTTGAAGAACGGTTTATTGGTGTTGCCGTTCAGGTCGTAGCCAAGCGCGTGCTGGGTGTTGACATCTTGCACGATGGCCTGGGTGATGTTGTTGAGCTGGCTGATGAGGCCAGTGGGGCTACCGATGACCTTGTCGCGCAGGTTGATGTACGCGCCCAGTTGGCCGCCCACCGGGGCCGTCAGCGTCGGGATGACGACGGGGTCGATGTAGGGCTGTGCGTCGGCATAGGTCGGCACGCCCATCGGCGAGGCGACCAACAGGTTCGTGTTGATGCCGCTCACCAGCGGGGCTTCGCTGGGCCGTGCCACTTGCAGCAGCGTCGAGCCGGGCACCTGCGTCGCCAGGTTCACCGTCGCGGTACCATTGGTCTGGATGGTGTAGGTGATGGGGACGAGATTGCTCAGTTGATCGATCATCGTGTCGCGCTGGTCCAGCAGGTCATTGGGCTGCTGCTGGGTGGCGACGACCGCGCTGATCTGCCCATTCAAGTTGGCGATCTGGGTGGCGAGGTTGTTGATGGTGGTGACGGTGGTGGTGACGTAGCCATCCGCCGTCTGTTGCGCCTGGCTCAGTTGTTGGGCATCGCTGTTGAGCGACGACGCCAGCGCCACGCCAGACTGCTGCACCTGCGCCCGCGCGCCCATGTTGGTGGGGTCGTCGGCCAAGGCCTGCCAGCTATTCCAGAAGGCCGACATGTGCGCGCTCAGCCCACTGGTGCTCGGCTCGGTCAAGATGCCCTGAAGCTGCGTGTAGGTCGTATTTTGCGCGGTGTACTGCCCCGCGTACTGGTTTTCGTAGCGATACTGGCCATCTAGCAGGGCGTCGCGCCCGCGCCCGATGCTGGTGACACGCACGCCCGTGCCGAGCTGCCCCGCGCCGACGCGGTTCATCATCGAGGGCACGGTGTAGGGCGGCATCGTTTGCAGATTCGCGGTCTGCACCGAGTAGCCAGGTGTGCTGCCATTGGCGACATTATGCCCGATGGTTTGGATGACGATCTGGTTGGCCTGCAACGCCGTGTTGGCGGTGTTGAGCGTCGAGAAAATCGTAGTCATCGCGTTTCCCTCCTTAGAAAGCGACCGAGTGTCACGCTGAGATCTTCGTGTCTTTCGTGGATTTTCGCGGCTTTCGCGTCCCCTCACACCTTGTAGTCGAGGATGATGCTGGGGCGCTGATTGGGCGCGGTGTCGCCCTGGTGCGTGTAGAGCGGATGGTGCGCATGGCGCAGCGCCGCCGTCAACAATTGGTCGTTCATGCGCTGGGCCTGGGCGATGACGTGGGCGTTGCGCGTGTTCAGGTGACGCAGCCGCTGCACCCGCGCGCTCAGTTGCAGCGAGATCGCTTGCAGCCGTGCGATGCTGGCGGGCGAATCGGCCCACCCATGCAGATCGCGCAGGGTCGGCGTGCGTTCCATGCCATGCAGCCGCGCGAAGTGGCGACACAGCGCCTCGCGTTGGCGTTCAAGCATCTGCGCTTCGGTGATGATGCGCTCTTTCGCCTCGATGAGGGCCACCAGCGCGGGCAGGTCCGCCTCGCCGATGGCCGTCCGCTCGCGCTCCGAGAGCGCCAGCAATTGATCGTAGAGGGCGCTCTGGTGATCCAGATTGCCCAAAAGCGCGCCAAAATCGGGATGGCTGGGGAGAACGGTTTGCTCACGCTGCATGCATCACGCTCCCCCGCTCAGTGCGCATCGTTGCCCAACATCTTGGTGGCCAGCGTCTGCACATTCACCTCACCATTGGGTGCGGCGGCCAGGCGCGCCTGGATGGCGGCGAGTTTGTCGGCACGCACATCGGGCGTGCCCTGCGCCGCCGAGAGCACCTGCGCGAAAAATTGCGCGCCCGGCGAAAAGGCGATGATGGCACCGGGCGCGGCGGCGGCCTGGGCGGCGTCGCCATCGGCATCAGCGGATTGTGGGGCTTGCGTGGCGTTCACTCCCCCGGCGGCGGTGGTGCGGGTACGGCTCAGCGTATCCAGGTACGCGCTGTTAGCGCGTTGGGCATTCACAGCATCGAGTGACATGGTGCGGGGATCTCCCATCTTCCGTGGTTGGGATCGGCCTGTGCTGCATTTCTGAACATGGCCTTCGTTCATACTATTCGGCACAAGTGTGGACCACCTGAAGGGGTAATTTCGGGATCTTTCGCCCTTCAGAACCGCAATCTGGCAAAGTCGCTATACAAGAATGAAGTGCCATGGTGCGATGCCCGGCGGGTCAGCGATCCGCGATATGATAGAATAGCCTCATCTCATGATTGGGGCCATCGATGGATTACACTGAAGCACTCGCCTATCTCTACCATTTCTCAGATTTCGAGCGAACGGGGGCTTTCGCGCGCGACCCAGAGGGGAATCTGCGGCGGATGCGCGCCCTGCTGGCGCACCTGGGCGATCCGCACCTGGCATACCCCACCACCCACGTCGCGGGGACCAAGGGCAAGGGATCGACTGCCGTGCTCATCGCGGCGGCCCTCAGCGCCAGCGGCCTCGCGACGGGGTGCTATACGCAGCCCGACCTGCACACCTTTCGTGAGCGCATCGCCGTCGATGGCGTGCCGATCAGCGAGGCCGAGGTCGCCGCGCTGGTGCCCGAGGTCCAGGCGGCGATCGGCAAGCTGGACCCCACCGATGCCGCGCAGATCATCACCTTCGAGGTCGGCACGGCGCTGGCGTTCCTGGCCTTCGCGCGGCGCGGGGTGGCGCACGCGGTCATCGAGGTGGGCCTAGGCGGGCGGCTAGACCCGACAAATGTCGTCGCGCCGCTGGTGGGCGTCATCACGAGCATCAGCCTGGACCACACCGCCATCCTGGGGGACACGGTCACGGCCATCGCGGGCGAGAAGGCGGGCATCATCAAGCCAGGCATGGCAGTGGTGACGAGCGCGGGTGACCCCGAGGCCGTCGCGGTCATCGCGGCGACGTGTGGGGCGCGGGGCGCGTCGCTCATCCGCGTCGGCCCCATCGGCGCGGGCTGCCCTTATGAGTACGACGACACCACCACGATGGAACCCATCCAACCAGCGGATTTCATCGCCACCGAACCGCCGCTGCCGTCGCCCTTCACCGTGATGACCCCCGGCGGGCCATGCGAGGTGGCGATCAGTCTGTTGGGCGGGCACCAGCGCCAGAATGCCGCCGCCGCGCTGGCCGCGCTCGAAACGCTGCGGGCGCGCGGGGTCGCCGTCACCGACGCGGGCATCCGCGCGGGCTTCTTGGCGGCACACTGGCCCGCGCGGCTGGACCTGGTGGGCGCGTGGCCCTGGCTGGTGGTGGATGGCGCGCACAACGCGGATTCGCTCGACCACCTGCTGCGCGCGCTCGCCGCGACCTTCGCCTATGATCGGCTGATCCTGGTCTTCGGCACGATGGGCGACAAAGACATCACGGGGATGGTCGAGGTGGTGTGTGGGCACGAGGTGGGGCTGGGCGCCGTCATCACCACCCAGGGGCAGTCGCCGCGCGCCACCCCGGCCCGCGAGCTGATGACCGATTTCGTGCTGGCCAGCCCCCCAATAATGGCGGCCTTTGACTACGTCGGCGACGCGCTGGCCTACGCCCGGCAGATCGCCGCGCCCGAGGACCTCATCTGCCTCACCGGTTCATTGGCACTGGCGGGCGAGGCGCTGCGCTGGATTCGCGCTAGTGTGCCTGATCCGCTGGCACAACGCATCGTCATCGCGGGCGTCGATCATCCGTGACGACGCGGCCCGTAGTGTCACACCCACACAAAAAGCATCCGCTGGCCCGGCACGACATTGTGCCACCAGCGGATGCGACGGATGTGTTGTAGATGCCACCTCGTAAGCGAGAGTATACCAGCGTGCGCCCGTTCTGTCAAGCCGTGCGCACGCACGCGCCAAGGGCAACGCGCGCCTATGCCGTGGCGAAGCGCGTCAGCACGGCCTCCACATCCTTGGCGGTGGGGTAGAAGGCCTCTTCCTCCGCGCCGAAGTAGGGGGCCGAGGGCACGCCCTTGGCGCTGATATAGGCCGCTGGCATATCCAATTCCTCGAAGTGGTGTTGCAGAATCCACGAATGGATGTGGCGGCCAAAACTGGTGTGGTCGCCTTCCTCCGTTACCACCACCACGCGGTTCGCTTCGCTGACGGCGGCGGAAACCGTCGCCTCGTCGAAGGGGAAGAGCGTGCGCAGATCGACCAGGTCGAAGGTCGCGCCATGCTGGGCGGCGACATTGGCGGCGGCGATGGCGCTTTCTAGCAGCATCGTCCCCCAGGTGACGATGGCCGCCGTCACCGCGCCCGTGCCGATGCGGATGCGCCGCGCCTGGCCCATCGGCACGGTGTAGTAGCCATCGGGCACGTTCCACAGGTCCGCCAACGGCGCGATGACGTTACCCGCCGCGTCGGTGGGTGGGTCAGAGCGGTACAATCGCCCACGCTCCAGGAAGATGACGGGCGATTGCGTGCGCGACGCCTCGATCAGCAGCCCCTTGGCGTCATAGGGTGTGCTGGGGCAGAGGGTGATGAGGCCGGGCGTGCTAGTGAACCAATATTCCCCCGAATGCGAGTGGCCAAAGCCCCCGCCGCCCGCGCCGGAATCCGAGATGGGGCCGCCGCCGCCGCTGCCCGCCTTGGTGCGGATGACCACTGGGCACGCCCAGTCGCCCAACGACTGATAGAGCGTGCGTGCCGCCAGCCGCAACGACTGCGACATCGACTGATGGTAGTCGACGAACTGAATCTCACCGAAGCGCGCCTTGCCATCGGCCATCGACGCGCCCGCCGCGATGCCAAAGATGATCTGCTCGTTCAGGGGGCTGCTGAGCGCCGCCTGGGGAAACTGGTTGACCAGCAGTTGCGTCGCGCCAAAGACGCCGCC
>JBBQSR010000305.1:0-5231 GCA_038234855.1 Ktedonobacterales bacterium
ACCACTGCGTCACGATAATCCAGCGACATCTGCACCCCAAATCGCTCGCGCAGCCATGTCAGATAGGTTCCCAATCCATTCCGCTCTTCGATGGGAGCCACGTCAAAGCCATATTGTCCCAAGAATGCTAATTGTGTCATGGCGTACTGTTCGATCTGCCCACGCGCCACCCCCATGGGCAAAAATTCTAAATCAGTCGGAAACAGCACATCCACTGGTTCGTGTAAAATCTGGTCGATATATTCGGCAAGCATGTCATGATACAGCGTTATTTGCTCGCTGATGGCAGCTAGCGCTTGCTCTGGCGTGCCCCCCATCGCCGTGCGCATGGCGCGTGCCGCCAGCAATGATGCAAAACGTTCATCCTGAACATGCAAGCGGCGCACAAGCAGCCCTAACAGGCTCCAAGACACGCGCCGCGCCTGCTCTTTTTCTGCCCGTGGCAGCGAAATTGCCACATTCACTGCCCCGTCGTACAGCTCGACCGTCACCTTCACCTGTGCATGATAATAATGAAAGCCGCCGATTGATGTATGGATGACGCGCTTGAACCCCTTGTCGCGCCGCAAAAAAGCGAATTGCTCGGCGATCAATTGTTCGATTTGTTTGGTTAAGCCATTGTCGTTTTGATGCATTGTTTTGTTCCTCCGTTGCTTCACGCTCGGTGGAATACTCCTATAACACGGCCCCGAAAAAAAGCCCCCTCTCCATCCGCTGATGGGGAGGGGGCTTGGGGGTGGGGACGCGACCCTAGCGATTCGAGGCCGTCAGGGCGACCGGGCGCGTCATCATCTCATCGGCCAGGCCATATTCCACGGCCTGTTGGGCCGAGAGGAAGTAATTACGGTCTGAGTCGAGCGTGATCTTTTCCATGGACTGACCGGTGTGGTGGGCCAGCATCTCGTAGAGGGCCAGGCGCAGACGCACGATCTCGCGCGCGGTGATCTCGATGTCGGTCGCCTGACCTTCCGCGCCACCCAACGGCTGGTGGATCAGCACGGTGGAATGCGGTAGCACATAGCGCTTGCCCTTCTGACCAGCGGCCAGCAGCACCGCGCCCATGCTCATCGCCATGCCCAGGCAGACGGTGGAAACCTCGGGCTGGATGAACTGCATGGTGTCATAGATCGCCAGGCCCGCGTAGACGCTGCCACCGGGGCTGTTGATGTAGAGGTTGATGTCGCGCGTGGGGTCCTCGCTCTGCAAAAAGAGCAACTGAGCCACGGCCAAGTTGGCGACATGGTCATCCACCGGGGTGCCGATGAAGATGATGCGGTCCTTCAGCAACCGCGAATAGATGTCCATCCCCTGCGTGCCGCGCGGCGTCTGCTCGATGACATACGGGATGGTGAGGCCACTGGGCGTGGTAATCTTTGTCCCCGAGGCGCTGCGGTAGTCCGACAGAATCTCGCGGGGATCGAATTGTGAGGTCATGGGGAAATCTCCTTTGGGGAAAAGCTGGCGAATCGTGTCGCTGGCGTGTTGCACCGCATGCAGATCGCGTGCCAGGGACCACGCAGCTATATCTAAGGATATTGTACCACGCTGCTGCTCAAGACACCCTGGCCATTCGACCAGGACCACAGGGATGATACAATGAGTAGCGCTATTGCGTTTAAAGTGGCAGATGCTACCCCACCGTCTCACTCGCCCCGGCCTCGTGGTGGTGGGGGCTGGTAACGGTGGTGGCAACGGTCAGGTGCCCACCAGCGGCGGGAGCCTCGATGATGGTCTGCTTGACCGTTTCCGTCTCGTCCTCTTTGTCGCTGGCGAGTTTACCGAGCACGCGAATGGTGATGCCCAAGGCCACGATGATGACCGCGTCGATGCCCAGTTCGATCATCTTGCGGGTGAATTCGTCGGCTTTCAGCGATTCGCCGGGGATGGAGAGCAGCGCGCCGATGGAGAGGATGCCGCGCGTGGCGGAGATGATGCCAATGAACAGGAACGGCTTGACGGTCGTGTCGCCCTCTTGCAGATACGACCGAATCGTCCCCAGCACCTCCATGATGATCAACACCAGCAGCAGGTCGCTGACGAAATCTAAGACATTCTGCGCGGTCAGGTCGTAGAAGGTCGCATTATGTAAGATATTCTGCACCAGATTCGAAAAGCTGAGGAAGAGTGCCAGTGCCGCCGCCAGGATGAACGCTAACCCAATGAAGATATACACCCCGCGATCCAATATGCCGAAAACCCAAACGATGACATCACCCTTTTTTTTATCCGTCTTCTTGACCGATGGTGTCGACACTCTTGTCGCTCCTTTGATGAACGCCCCTAAAATCGTCCCCAGCGGGAACGGCCCCGTCGGGTAGTGACAGCATGGCCACAATCAGCGGGCGAACACAAGAGCAGGGTGGCGGAAAGTCCCATCGCTTTCGCCGCGCGTTGTATACTGTGAAAGAATAGACCATCTTCCTGTATACTCATCTGTTTGGCCATTTTCATGCGGAAAATATGTGACAGAGCAGGCGATCATTTTGGTGGTGGCTGGGGGTAGGCAATGCAATTCATTCGTTCCCTTACCGGGCAGATCGTGCTGGGCATCGTTGGCGTCGTTGCGCTGGCGCTCTTGGTGGCGCTGATCGTGTGGATCAGCCTCAATGGTTTGTGGCCGCTGGTGCGCGACATCGCCCTGGTGGTGCTGGCCATCGTGTCGCTGGTACCGGTGCTGGCGCTGTCTTACGCCGTCTTTGAGCTGGCACGCACAGCGTTGGCGCTGAAGAAAGAGATCGTCCCGGTGCTGGATGAGTTGCGCGAAACGACGCACTCCATCCGCCAGACGACCAAGATCGCCACCGATTTCACCGTCAAGCCAGCGGTCAAGACGGCCAGCTTCATGGTCGGCTTCTCGCAGGCAACGGGCATCATCCTGGGCCAGGGCACCGCGCGCAAGCGACAGGCCGAGCGCCGCCGCAAGTATGAGGACGCCAAGGCGCGCGGCGAGGTCGAGGACGGCGCACCGGAGGCCGACCATGCCGACGCTCGCTGAGGCCCCCTCGCCCATCGACGGCCTCGCCAGCGCCGCCGGGACGCTGCTGACCATCGAACTGTTTTTCATCATCGTGCTATTGGCGACATTGATGGTGCTGCTGGCCGTGGGCTTCAAGTGGCTGCATGACCACGTCATCCCCCTGCTGGCGCAGTACCTGCCCTACGCCAAGGGCGCGCTCGGCACGACGGACCGCCTGTCGGGCCAGTTCGTCGATATGTTGGCCGCCATCTATGGACGCCGCAAGGGCGTCGAAGAGGCCGTGCGCTCCTTCGTGGATTCCCTCGGCCCCCTCGTCAGTGGCATCTTCACCACGCCAGAGGCCGCCGCCACACCGCCCCCCGGCACGCCCGCCGCCGATGGCGCGGCACCGACCGACGCCCCCGCGTAGCATTGGCATCACCGCCCCCCGTGCGCTACAATGGAGAGGCCATGCGGCACGCGAGCTCACTCTACGCGGGGACGGGGAATGCACCAGACCACGAAACGCTACATCCAGTGGGGCATCGCCCTGCTCGGCCTGGTGCTGTGCGCCTGTGACAGCCAGGGGGCAACGACCAGCGCGGCCCTGACGCCGACCGGCGGCGCGGTCGGAGTGCAGTCCATCAATTCCGCGAATTGGGGGGGCTATGTCTCGCTGCCGGGCGACCTCACTGGGGCGCGGGCATCTTGGACCGAGCCGACGCTGAGCGGCCCGCCCGACACGGTGGCGGCGACCTGGGTCGGCATCGGCGGCTGGGGCACCACCTACAACGAGGGCATCCAGGTCGGCGTGCGCGAATGGCTGAAACCCGATGGCACCGCTGAGCATCGCATCTGGTACGAAACCCTGCCCGCGAGCACCTGGACGCTCACCGACCTGACCGTGGCGGCGAATGACGCCATCAGCGCCAGCGTGATGCTCGTCGCGGGCACCACCGATCAATGGCAACTCGCTTTGCACGACGCGACCAGTGGCGTCAGCTTCGCGCAGACCGTCACGCATACCTCGGCGCGCGTCTACGCCGACTACATCGTCGAGGACCCCAACGCCAGCGCGAATAATGGCCCGCCCTACTATCCCCTGACCCAGTTTTCGCCGATCACCTTCACGGGGGCGCAAGCGTGCTATGCGAGCGGCTGCGTCGCCATCGGCGGCGGTCCGGCGCTGCGCGTCACCATGGTGCGCGACACCACACCCATCGCCCAGCCAGGGCCGCTGTTGAACGACACCTTCACCGTGCAGCGCGGGAACTGAGGGAGCGACGATGACCACGACCGTTCGCGCGCGCCTGGGGGGCCTGTGGGCGCTGCTGCATCCGGGGCCGAGCCTCATCACGGTCGCGGCCTATGTGCTGTGCGCCTTCGTCGCGGCGGGCGGGCGACCGAACCCCGTGCGGCTGGCCGCGACCGCGCTCGGCCTGGTGTGCATGCAATTCGCCATCAGCGCGCTCAATGACTATTGCGACCGCGAGGCCGACCGCCGCAACGCCAAGAAGCGCAAGCCACTGGTGCTGGGCCTCGTCACCCCTGCCGAGGCGCTGGGCATCACCGCCGCCCTCACCTTGGCGATGTTCGCGCTCTTCGCGCCGTATGGCTGGGGCGCGGTCATCTTGGCGGGCATCTTCCTCGCGCTCGGCTTCGCGTATGACCTGGGCATCAAGGCGACGCCCATCAGCGGCGTCATGCATGGCCTGGCCTTCCCCACCCTGCCCCTGCTAGCGTGGGATGTCTTCGCGCGGTTGCGGGCCGACCTCTTTTGGGTCTTTCCCATCGGCATGGCGCTGGGCATCGGGCTGCATCTGGCCGACGCGCTGCCCGATGCCGAGGCCGACGCCGCCGCTGGGGCGCGCGGGCTGACGCAAGCATTGGGCCGCGCGGCGCTGCCGGTCTGCTGGGGAGCCTTCGCCGTGGCGGCGCTGATCGTCGCCCTGCTGGCGCGGGCACAGCTGCACCCCACGCACCTTCCGGCCTTGATTGTGCTGGAAGCCCTAGCGCTGGCCCTGGTCGGTGCCGCCGTCGTCGCCTTTCGCCAGCCTGGCAGCGAGGCCGCGCGCTGGCGACGCAATTTCCTGTTGCTGGTAGGGGCGGCACTGGTAGTCGTCGTCGCCTGGTTCACCGTCATCGCTTGAAAAGAGGGTTTGCATGCTCGCCCATCCCCGCGTCTTCGCCACCATCGCCGACCTCACCACGCCCGAGGCTCTGCGCGAACTGCTCGGCCTGCCCGACGCCCCCTGGCGGCTGCGCCGCGCGCCGA
>JBBQSR010000306.1:0-5208 GCA_038234855.1 Ktedonobacterales bacterium
CCCATCCCGACGCTGACGTGGGATGTGCCGACGGGCAGCGGGTTCCTGCTGTCGGTAGTGGTGCTGGGGGCCGTGCTGGCGGTGCAGATCTGGCAATTCCTGCGGCAGCGGCAACAGGCGATCATCTTTATGCCCGAGGGCTTCGTGCAGGCGGATCTCGCGTCGGGGGCGATCAAGCGCGTGGTGGACTATAGCGCGCATTCGGCGCTGGCGCTGCGCGAGGCCCCCGAGGGGGAATTCGAAGTCATCCCACGGATTCATCTGGAACTGACCGACACGCAGCAGCAAGAATCGCTGTGGCGCATCGAAAATATCTATGCCATGCCCGCCGCCGAGATCGCCCGCACCGTGTTCGATGGTTTCATGCATGTACAGACGCGGCTTGCCATCCCCGCGCAGGCTGAGGAGGAATCGCCCCCCGAGCAGTTGGTGGCGCTGGTGCGCGCGGGTCAGAGGCCGGAGCATTGGCGCGTCTTTACCCCCAAGCTCAAATGGACGTCCTACATCGGACCGCTGGTTGTCTTTGGCATCACCCTCTGGGGGATTGGTTACGGTATTAATTCCTATTTCATCCCAGGGCAAACATTAGCAGATCGATTCAATAGCGGGCGTCCCTTTGGTGATGTACTCTCTTCAGAGTTGGTCACATTGATAGGGGGACCACTGCTGCTTGTTTTCATCGGGGCGTTGCTCTACACCTTCCTACGCAAGGCGCGGATGGCGCAATCGATCTTCATCATCACGCAGACGCGGTGGATCGTGGCGTGGCGGCGCAGTGGCAAGGTCGCGCAGGTGCTGCGCTTCAATGATGTGCCCACGGTGAAGTTGCGCTATTGGTACAAGTCGTTCACGCTCTTTTACCGCACACCCGATGGCAAGCGTCACACCATCGTCATGGCGGCGGATTCGCTGAAATCGCCCTCGCTAGGGTGCCAAAACTTCCTGGGCCGCTACTATCGCCAACGCGCCCGCATGGGGCAACCGTGACGCATGCGCTACCTAGCACGGAGATGGCGCGCGCCCTGACCGGGCAGGTCGCCCTCATCACTGGCGGCACGAATGGCATCAGCAAGGCGACGGCGCTGCGACTGGCGCAGCAGGGCGTGCGCGTGATCCTGGTGGGGCGCACGGCGGCGAAGGGCGAGCAGGCCATTGCCGCGCTTGCAGCGGCGGTGGCAAGGCCCGAAGTGGTGCGCTAGCCCCGACTGAGGGCGCGCTTGAGGGCCTCGACCGAAAGGAACGCGCCGCTGGCGGTGGCGGCGTGCATCTGCTCGACCACGCGCGTGTGCAGGGGGGTGGCGACGGCGTGAGCCTGGGCGAGGCGGATGATAGCCCCATGCAAGGCATCGACCTCGGTGGGGCGGCGACGCCGCAGCCGTTGCCACAACGAGATAGGCAGTTCACGCGCACCCGGAAAGACGTAGCTTTCTCGTCGTAGGGCACCCTGGGCGAAGAAACCCGCCACTGTGTGCAGCTTGCGCAGTCGTACTATGTCGATCCCCGGCAGGTCAGCGGGGACGACGCCCGCGCTGGCCAGCGTGCGGGTCGCCTCCGTCAGCAGTTGCAGGATGAGCGGGGCGATCCCGCGCTCCTCACTGAGGGTGCTGAGCGGCTGGTTGGTCAGCGCGGCGAGCACCTGGGGCAGATCGACCAGCAGCCGCGCCCATCGCTGTGGCACGACCGGGGCCACCGTCACGGTGAGCGCCCCGCGCAGGGCCGCCAGCGCGGCGGGGTATTCGGTGATGGCGGGGTCCAGGGTCACGCCAGCATCCACCACCCGCGCCTGCCCGATGTGCAGATATTCTGCGCTGCCGGTGAGGGTGCCGCCGATGACGCGTCGCCCCAGTGCCTGTTGCGCCGTCGCGTCGCCCGCTGGCGCGGCGTGCAGCGCCACCACGGGGATGTGCGTGGGCAGATGGGCGATGGCCTGGCACGCATCCGCGAGGGCATGCGCGGGGACGCACAGCACGACGAGGTCGGGCGGCTCGGCGAGCGCGGCGACGATGGGGATGATGGCCCATTGCGGCTCTGCCCCCGACGCGGCCACCTGCATGCGCACGCTGGCTGATTCCGCCACGGCATCGGGGCGCAGCAGGGTCGTCACATCTTCGCCCGCGCGCGCCAGGGCGACCGCCACGACGCTCCCCGTGGCACCCGCCCCTATGATGGTGATATTCATGTGACTCCCTGTCAGCGCATATGCAAGATGAGCACGCCAAAAGCGATGCCGATGACTAGGACGCCCACCAGCAGCGCACCCAAGAGCCGCGCCTGACCTGGGGCGGCGCGTGGCGCGCGGCGTGGCGGTAGGGTATCTGCCGCGTCGGCCTCAGCCAGTGGGGCGCGCGGGCCGGTGCCACGCAGCCGTTCCTGGCGCTGCCGCGCGGCGACCGCTGGGCGCAGCGGAAAGCCGCAGATGCCGCAAAAGTCGCTGAGTGGATCGACCGCGCTACCGCAGCGTCCACAAAAGACCCCCGAACCAGGGTTGGTGGCGGCGGGGTCGCGGTCGCTTTCCGTGACAGCGTGTTGTGTGCCGGGGTCAGCGGTGCGCGCGGGGGCCAGCACCGCGACGATGGGGACGGCGTCAGCGCCGTTCGGCTGGGTATTCGCGCTGGCATCGCTGGGGAGCCCGCACGCCACACACGCGCCGTTTGCATCCATGACGGTTCCTCCGCACGCCTTGCACGCCATGTCGTCTCTCCCCTCGCACTTCTTGGTGCCCGCAGTATACGTCTGCTTCGCTCCGCTGACAAGATGCACACCCCATTCGTCCGGGGGCTTGCCAAGCGCCAATAGCTCTGCTATACTGGTCGCGACTGATTTTGTCGCACGCGCGGAGGCTCCCTGAACGTGGCTCGCTCTTCCCCCCCCACCACTGGTCCCAGTTGGCAGCGCATCGGGGTGCTGACAATGGTGGCCTTCGCCCTGATGCTGCTGTTGGGCGCGGCGCTGACGCTGCTGCATCCCTAACCTGTCCCCACCCCCACCAAATAAAAGCACGCACGACCGCTGACTGACACGGCGGCGGCGGGAGGTCGCCCGCCTTGATCATCGACATGCATACCCACATATTTCCGCCAGAGGTCATCGCTGACCGGGCGGGCTACGCCGCGCGCGACCCGTGGTTCGCGGAACTGTATGGCGACCCCACGGCGCGGATGGCGACGGCGGAGGATCTGGTGGCCTCCCTCGCGGCGCATGGCATCGACCGCGCCGTCACCTTTGGCTTTGGCTGGCGCGACGCGGGCCTCATCCGCCTGGCGAATGACTACGTGATCGACGCGGTGCGGCGCTACCCAGTGGAATTGATCGGATTCGCGGTGGTGCAGCCGACCGATACGGCGGGCGCGTTGACCGAGATCAGCCGTGCGGCGGCGGCGGGTCTGCGCGGCATCGGTGAAATGATGCCCCATGGCCAGGGCTACCGCTTGAGCGACACCGCCTTGCTCGCGCCCATCGCCGAGGTCGCCGAGGCGCTGAACCTGATCGTGCTGACGCACGCGAGCGAGCCGGTCGGGCACCGTTACCCCGGCAAGGGCGACGTCGGCGCGGCGGACCTGCTGGCCTTCGCGGCGGCCTTCCCACGGCTGCGCGTCGTGGCGGCGCACTGGGGCGGTGGGCTGCCCTTTTACCATCTGATGCCCGAGGTCGCGGAGATTCTGACGAATTGGTGGTTCGACAGCGCCGCGTCGCCCTTCCTCTATGCCCCCGCGATCTGGCGCACCGTCGCTGACTGCGTGGGCAGCGACAAGATCCTCTGGGCCAGCGACTTCCCGCTGATCCGTCACCCGCGCATGCGTCGCTATCTGGCACAAGGGACGCTAACAGCGACAGAAGAAGCGGCGGTGCTGGGCGGCAACGCGGCACGTTTGCTGGGGCTGCCTGGTTGATGCGTGAGCGCCACTTCGTCACACTTTGGGCAGACGAGCGCCGTCTCAACCTTGCGTTTCGAATCGTAAATGGGCTATAGTGGTCGTGATTCGCATCGGGGCCACCGCGAAAGCTCGGCTGGTCGCCCAATAAAAGGATTGAACACCCATGGGATTGAATTTCGACGAGACGCAGACGCGCCGCTTGCCGGTGTATCTGTTGCTCGACACCTCTGGCTCGATGGCGGGCGCGCCCATCGTGGCCGTCAACAATGGCGTCGGCCTGCTCTACCGCGAACTGATGAATAACCCGAACGCGGTGGATACTGTGTGGCTGTCGGTCATCACCTTCGCCCAGGGCGCGCGGCGCTACCCGCTGACCGAACTGAGCCGCTTCACGCCGCCGCCGCTGACCGCTGGTGGGCCGACGGCGCTGGGCGAGGCGCTGCGCGAGCTGGGCCGCGCGCTGGATGGCGACATCGTCCCCAATTCGCCGGATCGCAAGGGTGACTATAAGCCGCTCGCCTTCCTGCTGACCGATGGTGCCCCCACCGACGAATGGCGCACAGCGGCCCAGGCGCTGAAGTCCCGCACCGTCGCGCGGCTCGGCACCTTCGTCGCGCTCGGCTGCGGCGACGAGGTGAAGGTCGACGTGCTCAAAGAGGTCAGCGATCAGGTGATGCTGATGCGCGACGTCCAGGCGGAGTCGTTGCAAGAGTTCTTTCGCTGGGTGTCGGCCTCGGTGAAGGCCGCCAGCATCGCCGCGCCGCGCATGGGCACCGGGCAGTCGCTCACCGCCATGCCGCCGCCGCCGCCCTCCATCGACATGCTCTGACGCCGCGCCATCGGCTGCCGGGGTCGTCCATCTTTCCGATGGGTGGCCCCGGCGTTTTGGCATTCATGGCCGGAAAAATCCCCTCTTTTTGCGTGTCGTGTCATCTCCCTGGAAACGTTGGCTCAGCCGTGCGTCTGGCATGGGCGATGCAGCATTGGGTGGCAACACCACGCGAAAGGGAACGACGATGCAACCAACGGGACATCTTGCCGGCCAACCAAACAATGGACGTAAGGCCGCGATCGCCTTCGTACTGTCGCACGAGCAATTTCCGGTGCCAGAGCTCGTGAAGCTGGGCGCGGCGGCGGAAAAAGCCGGTTTCGATAACATCTGGACGAGCGATCACCTGCAACCCTGGCAAAACAACGAGGGACACTCGGGGCTGGCCTGGATGACGCTGGCCGCCATCAGCCAGCACACGAGCAGCATCACCATGGGCACGGGTGTCACCAGCCCGACCTATCGCTACCATCCGGCGGTGGTGGCCGAGGCCTTCGCCACCCT
>JBBQSR010000307.1:0-5185 GCA_038234855.1 Ktedonobacterales bacterium
ATCGACTACTTCCGCCCCCACTTCGGTGCCATGGGCCTCATCGTCGCGGGCGTCGTGCTGGGCGCGGTGCTCGACGCCGTGCTGCCCGTCCTCATCGCGCGCGGCATCGACAATCTGACGCACGACGGCAGCAACGAGACGCTGATCCGCCTGATCGTCGCCATCCTCGTCGCGGGGGCGCTGTCGTGGACCTTCAACTTCGTGCGCCAATGGTTCAGCACACGGGTGGTGGGCGATGTCGTCCGCAAGGTGCGGCTCGACGCCTTTGATGCCGTGATGGAACGCGACATGTCGTTCTATGACGAGTTCCCCTCTGGCAAAGTCGTCAGCCGCGTCACCTCCGACTCCGACGACTTCTCAAACGTGGTGACGCTGACACTGAATCTGCTGAGCCAGGGCTTGCTGGTACTGATCATCAGTGGCGTGCTCATCCACATCGATCCGGTGCTAGCACTGGTGACGCTGACCATCGCGCCGGTCATCGTGGCCATCGCGCTGGCCTTTCGGCATCTGGCGCGCATCATCACACAGCAGGCGCGCCGCTCGATGGCGGTGGTCAACAACACCGTGCAAGAGACGATCAGCGGCATCTCGGTCGCCAAGAACTTCCGCCAAGAGGGCAAGATCTACAACGAATTTCACGTGGTCAATGACCAATCGTACCGCGTGAATCTGCGCCAAGGCTTCTTCTTCGTCGGCCTCTTTCCGGTGCTCAACACCATCGCGGGGCTGGGGACGACCATCGTCATCTTCGTGGGCGGCAACCGCGTGCTGGGGCACAATCTGACGGCGGGGTCGTGGTACCTCTTTGCCCAGGCCATCGTCATTTTCTGGTTCCCCCTCACCAGCATCGCATCCTTCTGGAGCCAGTTCCAGCAAGGGCTGGCGGCCAGCGAGCGCATCTTCGCGCTGATCGACGCCGAGCCGCGCGTGGTGCAGACGGCGCAGGAGCAACCGCCCCGGCTGCGCGGGATGATCGACTTCCGCGACCTCGTCTTTCGCTACACCGACCGCCAGAATGTGCTGGATCACTTCACGCTGCACATCCCCGCCGGGCAGACGCTCGCCATCGTTGGCCACACGGGTGCGGGCAAGTCGACCCTCGCCAAACTGATCTCCCGCTTCTACGAGTTTCAGGAAGGTACGCTGCTGATCGATGGGCAGGATATCCGCACCTTCGATCTGGGCGGCTATCGGCGGCAGTTGGGCATCGTCCCGCAGATCCCTTTCCTCTTTTCGGGGACCATCGCGGATAATCTGCGCTATGGCGTCCCTGACGCGACGGATGAAGCCGTCGCCCAGGCGGCAAAGCGCATCGGCAACGGCGACTGGCTGGCCCCGCTGCCCGATGGGCTGGCGACGCAGGTGGGCGAGGCGGGCAAGGGCCTGTCGATGGGCCAACGCCAGATCATCGCGCTGGCCCGCGTGCTGCTGCAAGACCCCGCCATCATCATCTTGGATGAAGCGACCGCCAGCGTCGATCCGCTGACCGAGGCGCAGATCCAAGAGGGGCTGGACGAGGTGCTGCATGGCCGCACGGCCATCCTCATCGCCCACCGCCTCTCGACGGTGGAGGGTGCCGACCGCATCATCGTCATGGACCAGGGCCGCATCGTCGAGGAGGGCGACCACGCCGACCTGCTGCGCCAGGGCGGCCACTACGCGCTGCTCTACAACACCTATTTCCGGTCCCAGGCGGCGGACTACGAGCCAGGTAGCGGCTTCGTGCCCGTCAAGTTCACCGATACTGAGGTGAAGCAGATGCTGGAGGAACGTTCGATCTCGTCATAGCCGAGCGAAGCTGGGCCGGGGATTTTGGCTTGCCGCACTGAGGAAAACGCCAGGGACCGCAAAACCATGCGGTCCCTGGCGCTGTGCTCTCGCTGCCCCTGTGGCTACGGGATGCTCACCAAGGCGACGTCAAAGACGAGCGTCGCGTTGGGGGGAATGTTCGAGCCAGAGGGGGGGCTGGCCCCATAAGCCAGGGGGCCAGGGATGATCAGGCGGCGCACGCCACCGATCTTCATGCCGACCAACCCTTGCGTCCAACCTTTGATCACGCCGGTCAGGGCGAATTGCGCCGGTTGCCCGCGATCCACCGAGCTATCGAATTTCGCGCCGCCCTGCACCCAGCCGGTGTAGTTCGCGGTGATGGTGGCACTGCCGTCGGCGATGGCGTCGCCGCAGCCCACCGTCAGATCGATGTATTGCAGGTTGCCGGGCAGCGTCGTTGGCTTCGCCGTCACGACGGGTGCGGCGGCGGCGGCGGATGGCTGCCCCTTGGGCGGGGTCAAGCAGGCCTTGGGCTTCGCTGCCGGGGGCGTCGCCCTGGGGATGACATTCCAGAGGATGAGCGCCGCGACGGCGACGAGGATCGCCAGAAACACCCCCGTGATGGTGTTTTGGGTGCGTTGTCGTTGCTCACGCATGGCCAAGCGCGTCTGCCGTGTCGTCGAGGTGCTGATGGGCGCGCGACGCGCGACGGGGTCACGTGGGGCCAGCGGACGGCTCGTCGTCGCGGTGGGCCGCACGGAACTCCCCGCCAGCGGGCGGCTAGATGACGGGTTGGGCTTGCCGCCATTCGGCGTGGTGGTGCGCCCGTTCGTGTTGGTCGAACGCGGCCCTTTACTGGGTGATGACATCGGTGCTCTGCCTCCTGGGGGAATCCTATTCTCTCGCAGTATACGCCTGAGGCGCGGCGCTGGCAACGAGGAAGGACTGATAGACCACTCGCCCCCTTCGCGTGCTGCTTCTTTACGAGCGGGGTATGCTGACCACAACAATGGTCATGCCCTACACCGTGCCAGGAAAAGCCTGGCTTGACAACCCATCCTTTTTCCTATATGCTGTATAGTGATCGCTTCGATGGTTGCATCCTTTTCTGGATGGGGTGGCAGACAGAGGGAAGCGGTGGTGGAGGTGTTGGATGGGGAGCGTGAAAATCATGGTACATGCGTGGCAAAAGATCGGGGTGGCCCTGCTGATCGCGGGCATCCTGTGGGCGCATCCGGCGGGCCAGGCCCAGGCGGCGGTCAGGCCATTGGCACGCCCTGGGCTGTGTGGCGTGGCCCAGCCCTTCGGCCAGACGATGAGTCATATCGTGTATCTCTATGATGGGCCGAACAATTATTCTTATGGCTATCAAATCCGCCTGTCGCTGTGGAAGGACCGCTGCCCGCTCGCCTATGGTGCCGCATCGGTGCAGAGCTTCGATGTCGGGGCACCTGAGGGAAAGCTTTCCGTCTCGGTGTATAATTGCGATACGAAGCTGGGCGGCTTTACGCGGACCCAGGCGACCCCGGCGGGCGCTGGCGTCACGTCAGTCGTTTCCAGTACGGTGCCCGTCGGCCCCTACTATTTCGTTCAGGCTTACTACGTCAACCACAGCGGCACGGGCGAGATGGTCTTTCAGACCAGCACTTGCATCGCGACGCCGTAGCGGCCAGGTGCGCCACCCCGTGCGAAATGGAGGCACGCCCCGATGTTGGCTGCCGTCATCGAGCACACCCTGCTCGCCGCCACCGCCACCGAAGATGACATCCGCCGCCTCTGTGACGAGGCGCGTGAATGGCGATTCGCCGCCGTCTGCGTGAATCCGTTGCACGTGGCATTGGCGCGGGGCGGCGTGCGTGACACGGCGGTGCGCGTCTGCGCCGTGGTGGGGTACCCCCTGGGTGCGACCACCACGGCGGCCAAGATCGCCGAGACGCTGGGCGCGCTGGAAGACGGTGCCCGCGAGGTGGATGTCGTCAGCGCCATCGGTCTGCTGCGTGGTCGCGCCTATGGGCGCTATCGCGACGACCTGGCCGCCGTCATCGAGGTCGCGCGCCGCACCCGCGACGCGCAGGTGGGCGTCATCATCGAGGCGGGCCTGTTGACGCGCGACGAAAAGCTCATCGCCGCGCAAGCCGCCGCCGAGGCCGGGGCGGATTTCATCACGACCGCCACCGGCATGCTCGCGGGCGGCGCGACCCCCGACGACCTGCGCCTCTTGCGCGCCGCGCTGCCCCAGACCGTGCGGCTCAAGGCCAGTGAGGGCATCCGTACCCTCGCCCAGGCCCGCGCCCTGGTGGGTGCTGGGGCCGACCGCCTGGGCACCAGCGCGGGCATCGCCATCGTCCGCGACGAAGGCCGCAGCCTAGCCGGTGAGCCGCCCCTCGCCATCGAGCGCGACGGTGAATGAGTCGCCGTGTGCTATGATCTCATCAGCCAAGATGAGCTAGTGGCGCTCATTTTCGTACCATGCGGAGGCGACTTCCATCTGGCATCGCTGACGCGAGAATGATAAACGAGTGGACTCGATACCTACGAGGTGCGTTGGGCGGCGGATGGCCGTGCGACATTTCATCTGGAAACTGATGCAGCGGGCGAGTCGCTCATCATGTGGCGACGCATCGGTGATCATACCGTCCTCAAACAGCCTTGATGGGAGAAGCAACCTCATGACACCAATCACCCTTTCTGACGAGGCGTACCATGTGTTGATGGATGCCGCAACCGCCAGGGAGATGCCATCATGCGGTTGAGCATCGCGGCACGAGAGGCACAGGATCGACAGCCCGCCCACCCCGTCCATCCATTGACCGAAGCGGAGTGCGAGCAAGCGTCAGGCATGACGCCTGCACGGGCTGCGGAAGCGGAAGAGACAGCCAAACATTTGTATCCGCAGACATTCGCTGAATAGCAGTCTTTGCAGAAATAGGTTTCGTGCGTGCCCACTCCACACATCTACAAAACCGAGGTGCTGGTCATCCGCCATACCAACTATGGTGAGGCGGATCGCATCCTCACCGTCATGACGCCGCAGCATGGCAAGATTCGCTTGATCGCCAAGGGGTCGCGCAAGATCACCAGCAAGCTGGCGAGTGCGGTGGATCTGTTGACGCGCGGGCAGTTCGTCCTGGCGACGGGCCGTGAGTTAGACGTGGTGACGCAGGGGCAGGTGCTGGAACGCTTCGACCACCTGCGCGACAGCCTGTGGCACGCGACGGCGGGCTACACCGTCGCCGAGGCGCTGGAGCGCGCGTTGCAGGACCGCGAGCAGCACGAGGCGATCTATGCCCTGGCGCGCGACACCCTGCGCCGCCTAGATGCCGATGCCGCCGCCTGGCTCGCCGACCCCATCCCGCAAAATCAGGCGGGGCCAACGGCACGCGGATGGGCGACGATGCGCTCCTTTGAGCTG
>JBBQSR010000308.1:0-5171 GCA_038234855.1 Ktedonobacterales bacterium
GCCCCAAGTGAATTGCCCTAGCTGCCTGGGTCGCCGATGATGAGCAGTGGTTGGCCCTGATTGACCGCCTGGCCCGCCGCCGTCTTGACCGCGCGGATGACGCCCGCGCGCGGGGCCAGCAGATCGTTTTGCATCTTCATCGCTTCTAGGATGGCGACGCGTTGGCCGCGCTCCACCGTGTCGCCGGGGGCGACCAAGATGCTGGCGACCAATCCAGGCATCGGTGCTTTCAGCGTGGCGTCGCCGCTGGTACCGCTCGCCTTCGCCAGCCCGGCCAGCGCGTGCCGCCGCGCGTCCACCACCGCCACGGTGTGGGGCTGGCCGTCCAGCAGCACCTCGAAGGCTTGGCCATCGCTGCCATCCTCGCTGGGCACCGCGCGCACAAAGACCTCGAACGAGCGGTCGCCCAGCAAGAGGCTATAGTGGCCCTTCGCGATCTCGACGCGGTCGACGGGGATGGGTGTGCCATTCAGGGTGACGCGCCAGCCTTGGGCGTCGTCGCGCTCGACCTCGATCTGGTAAGGGGTATCGTCAACGGTGACGGTGTAGCGCATGGGGCATCGCTCCGGGTCATCAGGTTCGCAGAGATAGTGTACAACACGGCGAGCGGGCCGCTATCAGCGGGCGGTGCGGGGCACGGTCCCCGCCGCCGCGCGGTTCAGCCGCTGGCGCGACCTGCCCGCTATCAGCCGCCGACGGTGATGGGCAGCTTCACCTGCGTGGTTTGGCCGCCCGCCGTGATGGTGACGGTGGCGGTGTAGCTCCCCTGGGTGACGGTGACACCAGGCGTCAGGGTGACATCCAGCGTGGCGGGGGTGGCGGCGACGAGGCTGCCGCTGACGGGCGACACCGTCACCCAGGGCAGATCCACCGTCGCCGTCCAGGTCGTGTTGCCGCCGCTGGTGAGCGTGATGGCCTTGGCCGTCGTCTTCGTCCCCGCCACCGCCACGGTGAAGGTCGTGTCGGGCTTCGTCAGGGCGGCGGTCAGGCTCACCGGAGCCGCCGATTTGATGCCAAAGATCGGGGCGAGCGTGCTGTGCAAGCCATCGCAGAGGTGCGCCGGGCAGTACTGCGGCGCGGCCACGCTCAGCAGGCCGACATTCGCCAACAGCACGACCAAGATGATCGACCCCAGGATGATGGGCAACCGCGACCGCCGCCGCTTGGGCGCGGGGATGACGACCGAGGGTCGCCCACGATCCTGGGGGCCGCGTGCCGCGCCATTGCGGGCCGTGCCGCGCGGCGCGTCCATGGTGGCGTTGCGCCCGGTGGCATCATAGGCACGGTCGCGGGCGGGCGCGGGCACCCGCTCGCTGGCCATCTCGCGCGAATAGCTGGTGTCGTCGTGGCGATAGCGGTCGTCCGATTCTTCCCAGCGATCGCGGCTGGCGGGGCGCGACGGCGTGCGCATCGAGGGCACCGAGACGCTGCGCGAATCGTCCCAGTCGCGCACATCGCGCTCGTCATAGATGGCGGAGCGGTCGGTGTAGTCGCGGCGGTCGTCGTCGCCATCCCACCAGTCGTCGCGGCGCGCGGACCCCGCGGCCCCGATCTCGATGGTGGGGGGGGCGGCGCTGTCCGGCGATTCACCCGCGATGATGCGGTCGACCATATCCGCCGAGTGGCGCGCGGTGTGGAAGTCGGCGGCGGCGAGGTTGGGCGGCTGCGGCGTGCCCCGCGCGGGCGGCGGCCCAGCGGGTTGGCTAGGCAACAGCCATTGCAGCGACTGGTCTTGCCCCGGCGGCCCCATCGGCGGGCGCTGGGGGGGGAGCGGCTGTGACGGCACGCGCGGGCGCGAGGGTGGCCCGCCCCCCGGCGGCACCTGGCTGGGGAAGAGCGGCCCCCCCGGCGCGCCCATGCCGGGCGGCAACATCGGTGGGCTAAAGGGCGCGCCAGGGGGCAATGGCCCACGCGGCGCGGAGGGCATCATCTGGCCAGGCATGGGGCCATAGGCGGGGTTGGGGCGCGACGGCACGGGCGAGAACGCGCTCGGCGGCTGAGTGGGCCGCACCACCGGCATCGCCCGCGAGGGCAGGTCGTTCGCCAGGTTGCCCGCCTCCATGATGGCGCGGGCCATGGCGACGGGCGACTGGAACCGCTCGGCGGGGTTCTTCGCCAGTGCGATGCGCAGGACCTCATCGAAGGCCAGCGCGCCCTCGGCGACCGGCTGGTTCAGCGTGCGCAGCGAGGGCACGGGCTGGCGGTTGTGGCGCGACAGCACCTCGAATGGTGTCTGCCCCGGAAACGGCGGCTGTCCCGCCAGCGCGTGGAAGAGGATCGCCCCCAGGCTATAGATGTCACTGCGGGCATCTACGAAGCCTTCCATCTGCTCGGGGGCCATGTAAAACGTCGCCTCGGCGCTGACGCCCGACTGCGTCAGGTCGACCTCGCTCACCTGCCAGAGCTGGCCAAAGTCGCCCAGCATGCAGTGCCGCCCCTCGAAGAGCAGGATGTTCGTGGGTTTCAGGTTGCCGTGCACCATCCCTTGCCCGCTCAGGTAGTTCAGCGCGTCGCAAACCTGGCTGAAAAGGGGCGCGACATCTTTGGGCGACAGGCGGGAATTGGTCAGCCGCGTCAGCAGCGACCCCTGCGCCACCAGCGGCGTGACATCGAAGATCTGGCCACCCTGTTCGCCGAAGTAGTCGATGGGCAAGATGTGCGGGTGGTCCAGCGCGGCGACCGTGGCCGCGATGGCCATGAATTTCTGGCGCACCTGGGGCGAATTCGCCAGCGGCGGGCGCAGCACCTTCACCGCGAGTTCGCGCGGGTCGTTGCCGGTGCGCGCGCGAAAGACATCGCCGACCGGCCCCGCACCTAGCGACGGCCCTAGCTGATATGCGCCCAGCATGCGCCCTGGCCCTTGCGCCCCCATAATCGATCCCTGCCCCCGGTCGCGGTCTCTTTGGGGAGGCGAAGCAGCCGTGATGCCTGGCGCTTCCCTCCCCCATCGGCGCAAGTATATCATATCGACCGATCACGTACCACCTAAATAGCCTATCGGTCGGTCGGGTGGCTCAGGGATGGCCCATCTGCCAGCCCGCGCGGGCGATCATCCATTCCTCCTCCGCCTGGATCACCAGCGTGCGCACGCTGGCCCCCGCCGCGCTGATGTCGACGTCGGGCACGGCCTGGCCGTTGCGTGCGGCATCGATGGTCAGCCCCATGAAGGCGAATGGCGCGGTCGCCTCGGCACGGATGGTCGCCAGGTGCTCGCCCACGCCGCCGGTAAAGACCAGCGCGTCCAGCCCGCCCAGCGACGCCACCATCGCCCCGATGCCCTCGCGCAGCCGCTGCACATAGATGTCGATGGCCAGCCGCGCGCGGGGCTGCGTCGCTGGGTCCGCCACGAACAATTCGCGCAGATCGTTCCCGCTGCCCGAGATGCCCTCTAGCCCCGATTCCTCGTGCAGGGTGTGGTCCAACTGCTCGGCGGTGTAGCCCCCATAGCGCAGCAAGAAGATCAGCACACCAGGGTCGACCGAGCCGGAGCGGTTGTTCATCATCAGCCCTTCCAGGGGGGTGAAGCCCATGGTGGTGTTGATGCTGCGCCCGCCCTGCACCGCCGCCAGCGAGCAGCCGCCGCCCAGATGGCACGTCACCAGCCGCAGCGAGGCTGGGTCGCGCCCCAGCATCTGTGCCGCCCGCTCGCTGGCATACTGATGGCTGAGGCCATGGAAGCCATAGCGCCGGATGCCCTGCGTGAACCAGCTATACGGCCCTGGATACACCACCGCCGCCAGCGGCAGGGTCGCGTGAAACGCCGTATCGAAGGCCGCCATCTGCGGCGTGTCGGGGAAGATCGCCTCCATCAAGGTGATGCCCGCGAGGGTGTTGCGGTTGTGCGCCCCCGCGACCTTCGCGTATTCCGCGATGGCATCTTTCACCGCTGGCGTGATGGCGGTGCTCTGGCGATGGTTTGGCCCCCCGTGCACCACCCGATGACCGATCAGGCCGATCTCTCGTGGTCCAGCGATGATGGGCTGGGGGCCGTCCCACATCCCTCGCACCAGCGCGGCCAGCACCGCGCCTCGGTCGAGGTCGGTGAGGGTCTGGGTCGTGGTCGCCCCCGCGTGGGTGAGGTGGGCGACCACCGCGCCCGGTCGTTCATTCCAGTCGGCATACGCCGCCCACAGGGGCGCGGGGGCCGTCGCTGGCAAGGTTTCCCCCAGGTCATAGAGCGAGATTTGCTGGCTGCCCGATCCGGCGTTCAGCACGAGCATCTTCATCACGGTTATGCTTTCCTTTAGAGCGGTATGGCGATTGGCCCCCGCGCGTGCGATGGCCCTGCGTTTGGCGCGCGCGGTGTGATGCGCGGCACGGATGGCCAGCGCCGCGCACGCCCCCTTTCCTGCATGCCCGGTGCCATGGCGCGCTCAGCCGCTTTCGCGCTGCCCTTCAATCGATCGCAAAATGTGCTATGCTTCTGTTGAGCATAGCGTGTTAGCCCAGTACAATGATGCATCGTGTGCAACAGTTCCGTCAGGCTGGTCCTGCCGTTCCCGCGCCAGCCTGAGCCATGGCGTCTTTTTTTTGCAGGGACAGACCTCGGCTGAACGCCCACCAGCGTTGCCGTTTCTGCCATCACCCGTCTCCTGCCGCATCTTTTTCCAGCAGAAGGATGATCTGTAGAAAGCGGTAGCGATGAACATTTCTCACGCAGATGATCTGGTACCCACACACGACCTGGTCGTGATCGGTTCCTCCGCCGGTGGCATCGAAGCCCTCTCGACGGTGGTCGCCAGCCTCCCAGCGGATTTCGCGGTGCCCCTGGTCATCGCCCAACATCTCGACCCTGACCACCTGAGCCACCTGGGCGAGATCCTCAGCCGTCACACCATGTTGGCGGTGCACACCGTCAGCGATCACGAACCCCTGCTCCCCGGCGTCATCTATGTGGTGCCCGCCGATCGCAATGTCGAGATCACCGACCACACGGTAGGGCTGCTGCGTGGCGGGCGTCGCCCCAAGCCCTCGGTCAATCACCTCTTTAGCAGCGCGGCCAAGGCGCACGGCGAACGCTTGATCGGGGTGATCTTGACCGGCACCGGCTCCGATGGGGCGATCGGCGCGCGCGACGTGAAGGCCGCTGGGGGCATGGTGGTGATCGAGAACCCGGCCACCGCCGCCTATGCCTCCATGCCGCTCGCCCTGGCACCGAGCACGGTGGATCT
>JBBQSR010000309.1:0-5148 GCA_038234855.1 Ktedonobacterales bacterium
AGAGCATCATGCTGGGTCAGGGCGATGTCGTCATAGCGGCGGGCGTCGAGAGCATGTCGCGCGTGCCGATGGGCGGCTTCAACCCCAGCTTCAATCCCAAGCTGTATGAGAATCCTGTCGGCATCGAGATCTGCGGCGGGCGCGGCGAAAAGACCACGGCCTTCGAGCAGTCGTACATCCCCATGGGCATGACGGCGGAAAACCTCGCCAAGCAGTACGGTATCAGCCGCGAAGAGCAGGATCGCTACGCCCTCCGCAGCCACATGAACGCCATCAAGGCAACCGATGATGGCACCTTCGCCCGCGAGATCGTCCCCGTTCCCCTGCCCAATGGCGAGACGATGACCATCGACGATGGCCCGCGCCGCGACACCTCGCTGGAACGTCTGGCCGCGCTGGAACCTGCCTTCATCAAGGGCGGCAGCGTGACGGCGGGCAACAGCAGCCCGCTCAATGATGGTGCCGCCGCTGTCGTGCTGATGAGCCGCGAAAAGGCCCAAGAACTCGGCATCAAGCCACTCGCCCGCGTCATCACCATGTCGGTCAGCGGCGTCGCGCCCGAAGTAATGGGCATCGGCCCCGTCCCCGCCGTCCGCAAGGCCCTTGCCCGCGCGGGCATGCAACTGAGCGACATCGATCTGGTGGAACTGAACGAAGCCTTCGCCGTGCAGAACCTCGCCGTCATCCGCGAACTCGGCCTGAATGAAGCTATCGTCAACATCCACGGCGGCGGCATCGCCCTCGGCCATCCGCTGGGCTGCTCGGGCGCGCGCATCACCGCGACGCTGCTGAATGACCTGATGAGCGAAAACAAGACCATTGGCCTCGCCACCCTCTGCGTCGGTGGTGGCCAGGGCGTCGCCACCATCATCGAACGCCTCGCCTAGTAAAAGTTTGATGGAACGCGAAATGACGCGAGAAAGGGCGAGACGACGCGAAATGGCATGTTCACTTTGAGAACATCTCGCGTCTTTCGCACATATTTCGCGTCATTTCGTGTTCCCCTCCCTTTCAACCTATAAAGGAGCAATCCCCCATGCCATATGAGATTAAGCGGGCGGCGGTCATCGGCGCGGGCACGATGGGCGCGGGCATCGCCGCCGCCATCGCCAACGCGGGCATCCCCGTCGATCTACTCGACATCGTGCCAGATGACGCGAAGGGCAGCACGAACGCCGCCGCGCGCAACCGCGTCACCCAGGGCGGCCTGGATCGCGCGTTGAAGGCCAAGCCCGCCAGCGCCTTTTACTCCCCAGCGGATGCGCGGCTCGTCACCGTCGGCAACACCGAGGACCACTTTGACCGCCTCGCCCAGGCCGACTGGATCGTCGAAGCCGTCTTTGAGCGGCTGGATGTGAAGCAGGCCACCTATGCGCGCATCGAACAGGTACGCAAGCCCACCAGCATCGTCAGCTCTAACACCTCGGGCATCCCCGCGCGGCAACTGATGGAGGGGCGCGACGCTGGGCTGCGGCAACACTTCCTCATCACCCACTTCTTCAATCCGGTGCGCTTCCTGAAATTGCTGGAACTGGTGCCCGATGTGGACACGGACCCCGAAGTTGTCGCTTTTATGGGGCAGTTTGGGACGAATGTATTGGGCAAGGGCACGGTGGTCTGCAAAGATACCCCCGGCTTCATCGCCAATCGCCTTGGCAACTATGGTATGCTGGCGACACTGCACCGCGTGCTGAACGAGGGCTACGGCTTCGATGAGGCCGATGCCATTCTGGGCGTGCCGATGGGGCGACCCAAATCCGCCGTCTTTGGCACCGCCGACATCGCGGGCATCGACATCCTGGTGGATGTGGCGGATGGCCTCTATCGCAACCTGCCGGATGATCCGTTTCGTGAAGCCTTCCAATTGCCCGAATTCGTGCGAACGATGCTGGCGAATAAGTGGCTCGGCAACAAGACGGGCCAGGGCTTCTATCGCCGCACCAAGGGCGCGGGCGGCAAGCGCGACATCGCCGTGCTGGACCCCGCGACCATGGACTATCGTCCCTCCGAGAAAGTCACCTTCCCCTCGCTGAGCGCGGCCAAGGAGCAAGACGATCCCTTCGAGCGCATCCGCACCGTCGTGGGCGGGTCGGATCGCGCCAGCAAGCTCGCCTGGGAATCGACCGCCGACAGCCTCATCTACGCTGCGACCGTCGGCCCCGACATCACCGACGACGTGCGCAACGTCGATAACGCGATGAAATGGGGCTTCAATACCGAGGTTGGCCCCTTCGAGACGTGGGATGCCCTCGGCGTGGAGGCCACCGCGCGCCGCATGCAATCCGAGGGACGCACCATCCCGCCGCTGGTGCAGACGGTGCTGGGCAACGGCCAGGGCAAGTTCTATGTTGAAGCCCCCGCGCGCAGCTACTTCGACTTCCGCGCGGGCAATTACGCCGCCCGCCCCACGTCGGACACCATCATCACGGCGAAGGCGCTGCACACGGGCAACAAGGTCGTCAAGGAAAACAAATCCGCCTCCCTGTTGGATATGGGCGACGGCGTGATGCTGTTGGAGTTCCACACCAAGCTCAACGCGCTGGATGACGACATCTTCAAGCTGCTACGCGAATCCGTGGCCGAGGCGAAGACGTGGGGCCGCGCGCTGGTCATCGGCAACGACAGCGACACCTTCAGCGCGGGCGCGAATCTGGTGCAGGCCGTCATGGCCAGCAAGATGCGCCAATGGAAGCTGATCGAAACGTCGATCAAGGGCTTCCAAGATGCCAACATGGCGCTGAAATATGCCGACATCCCGGTGGTCGTCGCCCCCGCTGGTCGCGCGCTGGGTGGCGGCTGCGAGATCATCATGCACGGCCACCACGTCCGTGCGGCGGCAGAGGCATACATTGGTCTGGTCGAGGTCGGCGTGGGCCTGGTCCCCGGCGGCGGCGGCTGCAAAGAGATGCTGGTGCGGTGGAGCAAGGGCACGCCAGACAAAGGCCCCTTCGCTGCCGCGCGCCATGCCTTCGAGATCATCGCGGTCGCCACGGTCAGCACCAGCGCCCGCGAGGCCCAGGGGTTGCGCTATCTGACCAAGACCGCCGCCATCAGCTTCGACCGCGAACGCTTGCTGCTCGACGCCAAGGCTGATGCGATTGCCCTGGCCGAGGCGGCGGCACGCGGCGAATGGAAGAAGCCGACCCCCAGCACCTTCCGCCTGGGTGGCACGGGCGAGCGGCTGGTGCTGAAGCAAAATGCCCAAAACCTGCAATTGCAGGGCAAGGTCAGCGAGCACGATGTCGTGGTCGCCGATCAACTGGCGCGCGTCCTGACGGGCGGCGACTGCCAGCCGACCCAGGACCTGACCGAGCAAGACATCCTCGATCTGGAGCGCGAAGCGTTCCTCTTCCTGCTCGGCACCCCCAAGACCCAGGAGCGCATCCAGTACACCCTCACCACGGGGCAACCACTCCGCAACTGAGGCGACCAACGCGGCATGCACGGCTCAGGGATGCATATCTCTGAGCCGTGTGGCTTATCCGGCCATGAGGCCGCGCAGATGATCTTCCAATAACTGTGTGACGGCTTCGGCGGAGGTCAGGGCGAAGGCGCGGCGCGACAATTCGGCCACCCCGGCCTGGGTGCAGCGGCGGATGACGTGTTTCGCCTCGCCGATCGCTGGGGGAACCATGCTCAGCTCGTCCAGGCCGATGCCCAGCAGCAGGGGGATGGCGCGCGGGTCGCCCGCCATCTCGCCGCACATGCCCACATGGCGACCGCGCGCGTGCGCCATGCTGACGGCGTGGTAGATCGCGCGCAACACGGCGGGCGCGAAACTGGTATAGTGCCCGGCCATCGTCGGATTCATGCGGTCGATGGCCAGGACGTACTGCGTCAGGTCATTCGTGCCGATGCTAAAGAAGTCGCAGTCGTCGGCCAACTGATCGGCGACGAAGGCCGCCGCTGGCGTCTCGATCATCGCCCCCACGGGCAGGTGCGCCAGGGCGGCTGAGGCGGCGATGCCCTGCCCGTCCAGTTCCGCCGCCGCCGCGCGCAGCAGGGCGCGTGCGGCGTGCATCTCGCCGCTGTGGTTCACCATGGGAAACATTACCTTCAGCCGCGCGCCCCCACTCGCGGCCCGCAAGATCGCCCGCAGTTGCGTCTTGAATAGCGGCTGGAATGCATCGGTCAGGCACAGCCGCAGCCCGCGCACCCCCAGGAAGGGATTATCCTCGTGGTCGAGCGGCAGGTACGGCACGACCTTATCCCCGCCGATGTCGAGCGTGCGGATGATGACCGTGCCCCCCGCGACGTGTTGTACCGCCTCGCGATAGGCGGCGAACTGCTCATCCTCGGTCGGCGGGCTGGTGCGATCCAGAAAGAGGAATTCCGTGCGGAAGAGGCCGATGCCCTGCGCGCCTTGCTGGGCGACGTCGGGCAGTTCGCGCAACTGGCCGACATTCGCGCCGATCTCGATGGGGCGACCGTCGCGCATCAGCGCGGGCTGGCGGGCATCGGCATCGAAGTGGGCGCGCTGCGCGTGGCGGGCGTCACGTTGGGCGAGATAGCCGACGATGACCTCCGTCGTGGGGTTGACCTCGACCACGCCCAGCGCGCCATCCAGCGCCAGCGTGCCCGGCGCGGCACCCGTCGTCGTCGTCACGATGCCCGTCGCCCCCACCACCGCTGGAATGCCCATCTGGCGCGCAAGGATGGCCGTGTGTGCCGTGGGGCCGCCTAGCTCGGTGACGATGGCGAGCGTCATGGCGGGGTCTAGCCCCGCCGTGTCGGAGGGCAACAGGTCGCGCGCCACGATGATGCTGGGCTGGGCGATCTGCGTCAGCGTGCTCTGGCCCGTGCCGCGCAGACAGGCGATGACCCGCCGCGCGATGTCTTCCAGGTCCGCCGCGCGAGCGCGCAGATAGTCGTCGTCGATGGCCAACAGTTGCTCACGGTAGACCGCCATCGCGTCCCACACCGCCGCCTCGGCGTTCAGCCGCTGATTGGTGATACCGTCGCGCATGCCGTTCAGTAATTCCTCGTCTTCCAGCACCAGCAGGTGCGCGTCGAAGATGGCGGCCTCTTCGGGGCTGGTGCGCTGCGACACCGTTTCGCGCAGATCGGTGATCTGGCTGCGGGCGCGGGCGATGGCGACCTCGACGAGTTGCCATTCCGCCTCGGGCGTGGCGCTGGTAAACGGTTCGC
>JBBQSR010000310.1:0-5144 GCA_038234855.1 Ktedonobacterales bacterium
AACTGCCCAAGGGGAATAAGAATTATGAACGCCATCATTAGCCGCACTATGATAGTTTCACCTAACGGCACCATCCATCTCGATGTCGCCGAGTTGCCACCTGGCAGCGCCGCGACCGCCACCGTGTAAGGAGTGCTCATCCCCAAACGTTCCGGTCTCGACATCTTGGATGTGCTCGTCAAACCGTTCAAAGCGAGTGATACCCCGCCCAGGCGGCCTCGACCTGGGCGCGTGTCGCCGCTAGTGTGCCCGAATTATCGATGACGACTTGCACGCGGTCACGGCGCGCGTCGTTGTCGGGCTGGGCCGCCAGCCGGGCGTCGGCCTCCGACGCGCTCATGCCGCGATCCACCCGCAGGCGGCGGCGCTCCTCGGCGGGGTCGCAGACCACCAGCCACACCTGGTCACAGGCTGCCCCCATGCCGCCTTCCAGCAGCTTCACCGCGTCGATGACCGCGACCGCCTCTGGGGGCAACGGCAGCAGTTGCTCGGCCACCGCCAGATGCACCGCTGGATGAGTGATGTGCTCAAGCTGCGCCAGCGCCGCCGGATCGCCAAAGACGCGCGCCCCCAGCCGTTTGCGGTCGATCTGCCCCTCCGCCGTCAGCATTTCGCGGCCAAAGGTGGCGATGACGGCATCATACACCGGCTGGTCGGGCAGGTACAGCCCATGCACCACCGCGTCCGCGTCGATGTAGCGCGCCGCGCCCAGGTCTAGCAGCATGCGTCCGATGGTCGTCTTGCCCGTGGCGATGTTGCCCGTCAGGCCCAAGAGGTGTGGCATAATCATCCCCTCCATGTAATAACGGTTAGGGTATGGGGGAAGCTATTTTTCGGACGCGAAAAGCGCGAAAATCTACGAAAGGCGCAAAAGATGAGAAGAGCGCGCAACGTTGCGCTTCGTTCTTTCTCGCTCTTCATTTTCGTGTCCTTCGTGGATTTTCGCGTCCAGTCCCCGCCCTTAGCTCGCCATTTGCTCCCACTCAGCGTAGAGGTCGTCGAGTTGCGCTTTGGCGGTGGCGTAGTCTTCGGCGAGTTGGGCGAGTTGCTGGTAATCCGCCGCCATGCCCATGTCGTTGATGGCGGCTTCCAGGGCGGCGGCGCGCGTCTCGGCGGCGGCGACCTCGGCCTCGACCTTCGCCAGGGTACGGGTCTGGGCCGTGGCGGCGCGCGTGCGGGTCACCTGGATTTGGGCCGCGCGCTGCGACGCCTTCGCCGCCGATTGCGCGCGGGCGGCCTCGGCGATGATAAACTTGCGATAGCTGGTGTAGTTGCCCACGATGTCGCGCAGCCCGCCATCCTCCACGATCCACATGCGCGTGGCGATGGCGTCGATGAAGTAGCGGTCGTGCGAGACGAAGAGCACCGTGCCATCATAGTCCGCCAGCACGCTTTCCAGGAACTCGCGCGCGGGCAGGTCCAGATGGTTCGTCGGTTCATCGAGGATGAGGAAGTTCGCGCCCATCAGCGTCAGTTTCGCCAGCGCCACGCGCGCCCGTTCGCCGCCGCTCAGCACGCCGATGAGCTTAAAGACATCATCGCGCGTGAACTGGAAACGGCCCAGGAAGGTGCGCGCCGCCTCTTCACTGATGGCGCTGGTGCCGCGAATCTCGTCCACGACGGTATGGTTGGGGTTCAGCCCCTCGTGCGTCTGTGCATAGTAGCCGACGCGGACGTTGTGGCCGAGCGCGATGGTGCCCGCCACGGGAACAAGGTCGCCGATGAGGGTGCGCAGCAGCGTCGTCTTGCCGCTGCCATTCGGCCCCAGCAGCCCGATGCGGTCGCCGCGCTCGATCATCAGGTTGTCGGGCAGCGCGATCAGGGGCGCTTTGCTGTAGCCGATGGCGGCCTTTTGGGTGCTGAGAACGATCTCGCCGCTCTCGATGGAGATCTGCATGCGGAAATGGAGTTCTGGGGCGTGGTAGGGGCGTTCGATGCGGTCCAGACGGTCCAGTTGCTTTTGCCGACCGCGCGCCTCTTTCGCCCGCTGTCCAGCGCGGTTGCGTCGGATGAATTCCTCGGTGCGGGCGATCTGCTCTTGCTGCGACTCGAACTGCTTTGCGTGCAATTCGTGCCGTTCTTCGCGCAATTGGATGTAGCTGCTGTAGTTGCCCGGATATTCCTCGGCGCGGTGGTTGTCGACCTCGATGATGCGCTGCGCCACGCGGTCCAGGAAGTAGCGGTCATGGGCGACAACGACGACCGAGCCGTGCCATTCCAGCAGATAGTTTTCCAGCCATTCCAGCGCGGCCAGGTCCAGGTGGTTGGTCGGCTCGTCCAGCAGCAAAATGTCGGGCGATTGCAGCAGCAACTTGCCCAGTGATGCGCGCGTCTGCTGCCCGCCCGACAGGCGCGTGGCGGGCAAATTTTGCTGCTCGCGGGTGAAGTCGAGGCCGTCGAGCACCTCTTGCACGCGCGATTCGATGGTGTAGCCGCCGCCGTGCTCGAAGCGTTCCTGCAAGCTGGCGTAGCGGTCGACCAATTGCTGATAGCCCTCGGGGTCGGCCATGGCGTCGGGGGCGGAGAGGGCGGCGGCGACCTCGGCCATCTCGGCCTCGTCGCTGTGCAGGTCATCAAAGACCGTCAGCATCTCTTCGCGCAGCGTGCGCGTCGGCGCGAAGTCGGGCATCTGCGTCAGGTAGCCCAGCCGCAGACCGCGCGCGAAACTGACCTCACCCGCGTCGGGCGTGATGCGCCCCGCGATGAGGTTGAGCAACGTCGATTTGCCCGCGCCGTTCGGCCCCACCAGGCCGATGCGTTCGCGGTGCTCGATGCGAAAACTGACGCCCGCGAAAACCAGCTCCGCGCCAAATCGCTTGGTAGCGTCGGAAATGATGACCAATGACATAGTGTTTACATTGTACCGCGTGGGGGACGATGACGCAACCTGTCGTGCATATGCCAGCGGCCATGCGGATATGCGCGTGGACCGCTCACATTCGGTCGCATGGTCTGGTATTCGGTCGCATGGTATGGTATGCTATTACGGTCAAGTCGACGGGCGAGAGGGCCGTCGCTGACTGGCACGGTTCGCGTTACTGGTTGTCGTTACTGTTTGAGTGCGCCTGTATCGGGATTGCAACCCACAAGGGATGACTGTTCCTTGCCCTGCACGGATTCAGCGAGACGCGCGATCAGCTTGGGCGACGCCCGTGCCAGCGGTGCCACGGTCCGATGTCCGCCCCCGGATGGGTCGGCCCATCCCCACGACCTGATGCTGCGACATCGCCTCTGTGCGGGGGCCATTTCCCCGGCGCGCTTCCCATCAACCGGGAGCATGTGAAGCATGGATGATTCAGCCAAAGCCACACCTTTTTCTTTGGGCGTCGAAGAGGAATTTGCCATCGTTGATGGGCGCACGGGCGCGCTCGTCTCGGCCTATGAGCAGTTGATGCAGCGTGCCCCAGAGGCCGCGCGCCACCACCTGAAACCCGAGTTCTTGCGCTGCGTCGTCGAGTGCATCACGGATGTCTGCCCCGATGTCGCCGCCGTCGAACGTGAAACCCGCCAATGGCGTGCCACCGCCAGCGCCCTGGCACGCGCGGCGGGCCTGGCCATCGTGGCATCGGGCACGCATCCCAGCGGGCGCTGGTGGGATCAGGTGCGGACCAGCGAAACGCGCTACCAGGCGCTCGAAGCCGAACTGCGCGATGTCGCGCGATCTATCCTCATCTATGGCTTGCATGTGCATGTCAATATCGACGACATCGATCTGCGCATCGCGGTGATGAACCAGGCGCGCACCTTCTTGCCGCAGATCCTCGCGCTCTCAGCGAATTCGCCGTTTTGGTTGGGGCGCAACACGGGTTTTCAGGCGTTCCGTGTCTCGGTGTGGGCACCCTTCCCGATGTCGGGCATCCCCCCGATCTTCAAGGATGGCGCGGCGTACACCGACTATATCGCCATGATGGTGGATGTGGGCGCGCTGGATGACGTGCGCCGCGTGTGGTGGGACCTTCGCTCGCACGAGCGATTTCCCACGCTGGAATATCGCATCGCGGATCTGCCGATGCGCCATGCCGACACGATGGCCATTGTCGCCTTCATTCAGGCGCTGACCAAGACGCTGGCGGATCGCACCCTGGCTGGGCATCCGCTGCCGTTGCAGGCCAGCGACATCATCAGCGAAAATCGCTTTCGTGCCGCGCGTGACGGGTTGCATGGCACCCAGATGGACCCCGACCAGCGGCGGTCCATCCCAACGCGGGAGGTGGTCGCGGCGACGCTCGACCTCATCGCCCCCGCCGCCGCCGATCTGGGGTTGATGCCCTACATGGCCCATCTGCGCCAGATGCTCACCACTGGCTATCTGAGTGGCGCGGATCGGCAGATCGCCGCCGACCGCAAGGGCAAGGCCGGTGACACGACCCGTCAGGCGGTTGTAGAATTCCTGATGCAGGAGACGATGGCGGGCATCGACCCACGGGCAGCGCTGCCCCTGCTGGACCTGCCCCCCGCCGACAAGCGGTAAACCTGGCGCGCCAGGCACGCGGAGCGCCGCGCGACGTTCCGCGTGCCGATGCCGCGAAAAAGAGGAGGCGATGGATGAACGAACCCCTGGCGTGCGACCGTTGCGCCGACGCCCCCAATGCCCTGTTGCTCGATGGGGTGCGCCTCTTCAACGCGCGTGACTACTTCGCGTGCCACGAGGTGCTAGAAACGGCGTGGAATGCCGAGCGCGAACCCATCCGCGTCCTCTACAAGGGGATTTTGCAGGTGGGGGTGGGCTGCTATCACCTGCTGCGCGGCAACTATCGTGGGGCGGTCATCAAGCTGGCGAGCGGGGCGGACTATCTGGAACCCTTCGCGCCCACCTGCATGATGGTCGATGTGGCGCGGCTCATCAGCGACGCGCGGGCGTTGCGGGTGGCGGTCGTGGCGGCGGGGTCCGACGCCACCTCCGCCGTCGACCGCGCGTTGTTGCCCATCGTCCACCTCATCCGTTAGCTCTTTTGCGAAAAATTTTGTAGCTGAGCCATACGATCTGGCACGCGACGTGTGTAATATCCCTCCGTCAGCGAGGACGTTTCTCGCAGCACTACAAACGATTTCTTGGAGGACGCTCACATGTCGCTCAACACACTCGCAGCCGTCGCCCTGGAACCCGGTAATTTGGTCGTATGGTTGATCGTCGGTGGCATCGC
>JBBQSR010000311.1:0-5127 GCA_038234855.1 Ktedonobacterales bacterium
GGGGGCGACGAAGCCGAAGTCCGAGATGATCTGCTCGTGCGCCTTGCCATAGGCATAGCTCTTGGTCGAGTCGTCGTGGTCATTGAAGGTGACGCAGGGGCTGATGATGTCGAGCACCGCCGTGCCGCGATGGCTCAGCGCAGACTTCAGCAGCTCCTCGACTTGGCGCGGATCGCCCGCGAAGCTGCGCCCGATGAAGCCGCAGTCGCCGATGAGCGATTCCAGGCACACGTCGATGGGGGGCAGTTCGTTGCGACCCGCGTATTTCAGTTCCTGATTGAGGTCCGAGGTCGCGGAAAACTGGCCCTTGGTCAGGCCATAGACGCCGTTGTTCTCGACGATCAGCACCATGGGGATGTTGCGGCGCATCAAATGCTTGAACTGGCCGATGCCGATGCTCATGGCGTCGCCGTCGCCGCTGATGCCCAGCGCCGTCAGCGTGTGGTTCGCCATCATCGCGCCCGTCGCCATCGACGGCATGCGGCCATGCAGCCCATTGATGCCGTGCGACTGGTTCAGGAAGTACGCGGGCGTCTTGCTGGAGCAACCGATGCCCGACAGCTTGATCACCTGCGTCGGGTCTAGCCCCATCTCATACGACACCGAGATGATGCGCTGCGAGATGGAGTCGTGGCCGCAGCCCTTGCACAGCGTGGAGGGGCGACCCTTATAGTCGTCGCGCGTCAGACCGTGCGCGTTGACCTTGATGGGAGGTTCTTGGATGGACATCAGTGCTGTTCCCCTTTCAGGATGGACGCGGCGATCCACTCGGCGGAAAGTGGCATGCCGTCGCACTTGGCGACCTGCACCAGATCCTTGGCGCGCTCGGGCACCTCGGTCTGGAGGATCTTGCGCATCTGGCCGTCATAGTTGTTCTCGACGACGTACAGGCGCGGATATTTGCGGATGAACTCGTGGATGCCCTCGGTCGTCGGCAGCGCGCGGATGCGCAGATAGCTCGTCTTGACGCCGCGCTGGCTCAGGAAGGCGCGGGCCTCGGCCATGCCCTGATCGGTCGAGCCATAGGCGATGATGCCGACCTCGGCACCCGCGACCTCGTCTAGCACGGGGGCGGGGACGATGGTGCGCGCGTGCTCGTGCTTGAGGTGCAGCCGATCCAGATTCGCTTCCCATTCCTCGGAGCGTTCGGTGTACTGGGCGTATTTGTTGTGGCCGCTGCCGCGCGTGAAGTACGCCGCGTACTTGCTGGGCGTGCCGGGGATGGAGCGATAGCCGATGCCGTCGCCATCCACATCTTCATAGCGGTTAAAGCCCTTGGCCTCGTCCAGTTGGGCGGCGGTCAAGACCTTGCCGCGATCCAGCGGCTGGTCGGGGTACTGGAACTGATCGGTCATCCAGATGTTCATGCCCAGGTCCAGGTCGCTCAGGACGAAGACGGGGGTTTGCAGCCGCTCGGCGAGGTCCAGCGATTGCCAGCCAAAGTCGAAGCATTCCTGCATGCTGCCCGGCAGCAAGACGATCTGGCGCGTGTCGCCGTGGCCCAGGTAATAGACCGGCAGCACGTCGCCCTGGCTGACGCGCGTGGGCAGGCCGGTGCTCGGCCCCATGCGCATGATGTCCCACACGACGATGGGGATCTCGGTGAAGTAGGCGAGGCCCGCGTACTCGGTCATCAGCGAGATGCCGGGGCCGCTGGTGCTGGTCATGGCGCGTGCGCCGGCCCAGCCCGCGCCGGTGATCATGCCGATGGCGGCGATCTCGTCCTCGGCCTGGACGATGGCGTAGTTGTGCGTGCCATCGGGGTCGACGCGCAGTTCCTTGGCGTACTCGCCCAGGGCGTCGATCAGGCTGGTGCTGGGGGTGATGGGGTACCACGCGGCGAAGCTGAAGCCGCCGAAGCAGGTGCCCAACGCGCCCGCCGTGTTGCCCTCGATCAACACCTTGTTTTCGCCGCCCGCGACACGCTCCACCCGGAAGGGTGAGTTCGGATCCTTGGGCAGGTTTTCCTGGCAATATTGGATGGCCGCGCGCACGACGCCCAGGTTCAGATCGACCGCTTTGCGCTTGTTGTTGAAGTGGTACATCAGGGCGTTGTCGATCTCTTGCTCGTCGATGCCGAGCAGATAGACCAGCGCGCCGACGTAAGCCATGTTGGCGACATACGACAACATCTTGGCACCCGCGCCCGAGGCCTTGGCGAGCTGCTGCACCGGCAGACCATAATAAGTCACATCCGTGCGCGTCTCTTGCAGCTTCCACTCGGTCGGGTAGATGACCACGCCGCCCACCGGTACCTTGCGGATGTCTTCGTCGGCGGTGGCGCGGTTCATCGCCACCAGGATGTCCGCCGTCTCGCGGCGACCGATATAGCCCTCGCTGCTGAGCCGGGTGATGTACCACGTCGGCAAACCCTGGATGTTGGAGGGAAAGAGGTTCTTGCCGGTAACGGTGATGCCCATCTTGAAGAGGGCACGCAGGATGGCGCTATTCGCCGTCTGGCTCCCAGAGCCGTTGACCGTCGCCGCGATGATCGAGAAATTGTTGACGCCGACCGGGGAGCCGAAACCTTCGACTGCCGTCGGGCGCGACTGAATCTGTGTGCCCACCTTGAGCCGTCTCCTTGCGCTGGGGATACGATGCAGACCACGATGCGCGGCCCCTGAGCGAAAGAACAGGCGGCAGGCCAGGCGCAACATTGCCTGAGAGGAACATCACGATGCGGTGTTCTTATCCAGTATGATAGCACTCAAATCACCCGATGCCTACTGCAAACGACTCGGGCAAAATCCGACAAATTTGCGGATTCGGTGGTATACTGCCCCCATCGTTGAAGCACCACCGAGCACCGTCAGCTTGGGAAAATCGGGAACATCAAAGGGGAAGCGCACGATGACAGGGCAACACCGCGAGAGCGACACGGGCGGCAATCCTCGGCAGCGCCGCCCACGCATCGAATGGTTCGAGGCCGCGCTGGCCTATCGTCGCTGGCACACCATCGCGGAGGCCAGCCGCCGCCTGAATGTCAGCCAAGACCTGCTCAGCGAGCGCATCCGGCTGCTCGAAGAGTGGTTTGGCCACGAACTCTTTGAGCGATCGCAGCCCCACCTGCGCCTGACGCCGCGCTTGACGGGCCACGGCGACCGCCACCTGGCCTACATGCAGCAGATCGTGGCCGCCTTTGATGACCTGCTGACAACGCTGGCGACGCCCGTGCCGCGTGGCCAACTGGTGGTGGCGCTCCCCGAATCGCTGGCGACGGGGCTGCTGGCCGAGGTGCGCGCGGCGATGCACGAGCGCGGCATCTTGCCGCCCGGCGGCTGGCGCTTTTTCACCGCGCGCAGTGCCGTCGTCCGTAACGAGGTCATCAACCGCCGCGCCGCGCTGGGGCTGCTGATCGAGCGCGACCCCTACACCGACCGCGAGCTGGCCGTGGAACCCATCGCGCGCAGCCCCATGTGCCTTTTCACCAATCCCCGCCATCCCTTCATCGCGCGTGGCGAACCGATCACCATCGATGAACTGCGCGGCGAGGTGATCGTGCTCGATAAAGATCAGTCGACCTATCGGGCCATCTTCGAGGCGCTGCTGCGGCGCGCGAACATCCCCGTGCAGCGGCGCGACGCCTTCTCGAATATCGAGGCGGTGAAGTCCGCCGTGCAGGCGGGGCCAGGGATCGCCATGCTGCCCTACTTCGCCATCGCGCATGATGTGGCGGAGGGACGGCTCGCCATCATCGCGCTGGCCGAGGAGCCGGTCTACGTGCAGATCCTGCTGGCGCATCACCCCGACAATCGGCTCGACCAACCCGCCCTGCGCGAACTCAGCAACGAATTTCGTCGCCGTGCCCTGCTGCTGCCACAACCCGAGGGCGAGATGGTCGTGCGGTGAGGGGCATAATCCGAGAAATTTTCGGATAGCAGACGAACATGCGAGAGAACGGAGTTGGCACCCCCCGTGCGCTTAGGGCTGAGCAATAGTGCAGGGAGGGCAGCGATGAAATGGATAGCAGCAGGGGTGGGCATCATGGTGCTCGCGCTCGCGTTGATCGGCGCGAGCAATGGGCACGGAGCGGTGAATGAGACGGGGATGATCGTGCTGGCCCCGATGAATGGCTCGGGCGTCAGCGGCACCGCGACGCTGACGCATGGCACGCGCACGTATATTTTCGCGCGGGCGATCAATCTCGCTGGGAACGCGACCTCTGGCTTCGCACTGATGACCCCGCAGTGTGCTGGCGTGCGCCAGATGCTCAACCCCCTCGACGCGGATAATGTGGGGGATGGCAGTGGTTCATCTCAGGTCGATGGCGGGCTGGGCGACGGTTGGCTCGGCGTCTTGGCGACGAATGACGCGACGGCGCAGGTAGTCGCCTGTGGCCCCACCACGAATGCGGGCAGCACCCCGAGCACGCCCACCAAGTCGACCAAGACACCGCCCGTTGGTGGTGGCACCGTGGTCCCCGTGACGACACCTACCCGCGTGCCGACCCCCCTACCAGGGAGTACACCGCATCCGCCTGGCTCGTGAAAAATCGACGGTTTAACGTTGACAACCGCATCATGGCGTGGCTACAATGCCCCATCGGCTCTGTGGTGAACAGCAACGAGAGGGAGGCCCCGCCGTGGTGCCGCTGATGATCATCAGCCAAGACGAGGTGATGCGCCACATCCTCACGCTCATAGGGCGCGAATATCCCGTCACGCTCACGACGTATACGCAGCCGCTGGAAGCATTACGCGCCCTCGAAACGACCGTCATCCCCACCGTTGCCCTTTTCGATATATGGCGCGAACAATGGGATGACGAAGATCAGGCACGCCTGATACGTTACCGCGCGATTCCCACGCGCCATGCCTGCATCGTGCTCTGGGACGCGCACATCGCCCTGCCCCCCAAGGTGCGGGTCGAACTCGCCACACAGCATGTGCAGGTCGTCAAAAAACCCTTCGAGCTCGTGCTCTTAGATGCCGCGTTGACCGAAGGGGTGCGTCAAGCCGAGCAACTGAGCGCCATCTACGGGGCCTTGCCCCCTGGTGATGGTCCCTCGGCATCGTTGGGGTGAAGGGGGACTTGACAACGACAGTTCGCTCTGGTATAGTTGGCTTCGTAACGAAGCATTTTCCCCCGCGTGGGTGAGCACCAGAAGGGAGGCACGTTTTATGACCA
>JBBQSR010000312.1:0-5124 GCA_038234855.1 Ktedonobacterales bacterium
CTCGGTGGCGCAGATGCTGTAATTCGGTCCCTGGCTGGCGGCCTGGGGCCAGGCAAAGACCGCGATGAAGCTCTGGTCGCCGCCTACGGTGATGGGCTGCTTGGTGGTGACGGGTACGCCGCCCCCCATGGCGCAATCGCCATCCGAGGGCAACACGCTGAGGGTGACGGTGGCGTTCGGCGTCCAGCCGCTACTGGCATCGGCCTTCACCCGCACATAGGTGCCCACCGGCCCCTCGGGGATGTTTTTGTTCGCCCCAAACAGCGGCGCATCGATGGCGAAGACAGGGGCGGGTCCGGGCGGCGGCGTCGGGGTGTGCTTGAGGCGCATCGCGGCGAAGGCGACATTCCCCGGCAAGGCGAACGCCGCCAGCGCCAACGTCAGTCCCACCAGCGCGGCGATGCGGCGGCCAATCATTTCAGCGCGAGAGCGCGTGTGTTTCATGATCTTCCTATTATACTCTGCGCGATGGTGTCGCGCGCTGCAACGGGACGGTAATTTGATGAGTTCTTGGGCTACTATAGCAGCGGCGCGGTGCCGCGTCAAGGGGCCGGGTCTAGGTGTGACACTTCACCAGTCTACACGACCATGCTGCGTCTTTGACGTCCCCCTGCATCTTATGTTACGATGCACGCGATACCCATGATTGAAACGTCTTTGGTTCGTGTGCGAACGAGGTGAGCGATGAGCAAGAATTTCGATCCACGCAAACAAGCAAGTCTGTTGACGGCAGAGCGTGAAGCGCAATTGCAGCCACACGCGTTATTGACCTCATTGGGACTCAAGGCGGGGGATGTCATGGCCGACGTGGGATGTGGGCCGGGCTTTTTCGCCATCCCCGCCGCCGAGATCGTCGGCCCCACTGGGCGCATCATCGCGGCGGATGTCGAGAGCGACATGCTCAACGCCATCATCACGCGCGTCTGCAAGTTGCAACTGGACAACAAGATGCAACTGGACAACGTTGATTTCCTCAAGGCCAGTAAAACCGACGTGGCCCTGCCCACCGCTGGCGTCGACCTCATCTTGCTCGCCTTCATGCTGCACGAGGTGTCGCAGCGATCGTGCTACCTCTTTCGCTTGCGCCCGGCGCTGCGCCCCACCGGACGCGTCGCCGTCGTGGGGTGGGAGGGCGCGAGCGCGGCCACCGTCCCCGTCGCGGATGGCCGCCTGAGCGCTGAAGAATTGCTGGCCGATGCCCGCGCCGCTGGCTTTGGCCTGGTGGAACGCCGCCAACTGACGCCCGAGCACTACGCGCTGACCCTGATAGCGCGTTAGCGCGCGGCGCTGCTGCCCAGCTTTTCACCGATATTTTCCCCCACATCACGCGGAATCAACGGGTTTGACGCGCGCGATGCGGGGGTGCTATACTCCCTGAAATATCCAAAAAACGGTGGGTGTGGTGTCGCTGGGAGGCTGCGTTCGTCCCCTGCTTGCACGACGAACTCGCCTGGACCTTGCCCCTGTGTATTGCGTCGAATTGGTGCGTCCCAGCCGCGTTGCGAAAGGAGCGCCACCCCCCCATGCCTATGTCTGCCGACTGGCAGTATAAATTCGGGACCGAAGGCTTGACCTTTGACGATGTCCTGCTCATCCCCGCCGCCTCTGATGTGTTGCCCGCCGACGTCACCACCGTCACGCGCCTCACCCGTTCGCTTTCCCTCAACCTCCCCATCCTTTCCGCCGCCATGGATACCGTCACCGAGGCTCGCCTTGCCATCGCCCTGGCCCGCGAGGGGGGCATGGGCGTCATTCACCGCAATCTGTCGGTGGGCGACCAAGCCGACGAGGTCGACAAGGTCAAACGCTCCGAATTCGGCATGATCACCGACCCCATCACGTTGCACCCCGAGGATTCGCTGCAAACGGCGAGCAAGGTGATGGCGTCGTTCCATATCTCGGGCATCCCCATCACCGATGACCAGAACGTGCTGGTGGGCATTCTCACCAACCGCGACATGCGCTTCGAGACGAATCTGGACCGCCCCATCAGCGACCTGATGACCAAGGAGCGCCTCATCACCGCGCCGGTCGGCACCTCGCTGGAGCTGGCCTATGAGATGTTGCACCAGTACAAGGTCGAGAAGCTGCCCGTGGTGGACGAGCACAACATGCTGCGCGGCCTCATCACGGTCAAGGACATCCAGAAAAAGATCCAGTTCCCCCGCGCGGCCAAGGATGAAGGGGGCCGCCTGCGCGTCGGCGCGGCGGTGGGCGTCGGACCCGACCACAACGCGCGCATCGACGCCCTGATCGCCAAGGGTTGTGACATCGTCGTGGTCGACACCGCCCACGGCCATTCGCGCATGGTCATCGACACCGTGCGCCAGGTGAAGCGCGACTTTGGCAACCGCATCCAGATCCTCGCGGGCAACGTCGCTACGGCGGAGGCCACCACCGCCCTCATCGAGGCCGGGGCAGACGGCATCAAGGCCGGCGTTGGCCCAGGTAGCATATGCACCACGCGCATCGTGGCTGGCTCTGGCGTGCCGCAGATCACGGCGATCTTCGATTGCGCGCGGGCGGCGGCTCCGTTTGACATCCCCGTGATTGGCGACGGGGGCATCCAATATTCGGGCGACATCGCCAAGGCGCTAGCAGCGGGGGCCGACACGGTCATGCTCGGCAGCTTGCTGGCGGGGACGGATGAAAGCCCCGGCGACCTCATCATCTCGCAGGGCGAACGCTACAAGGATTACCGAGGCATGGGGTACATCGGCGCGATGAAGCAGCGCAGCTTCAGCAAGGATCGCTACTTCCAGGGCGATGTCATCGATGAATCGCAGTTGATCGCCGAGGGCATCGAGGGGCGCGTGCCTTATAAGGGGCCGCTGAATACCATCATCACTCAGCTCGTCGGTGGGCTGCATCAGGCGATGGGCTACTGTGGCGCGCCCAACATCGCCGCGCTGCAATCTTCCGCGCGCTTCATGCGCATCACCAATGCCGGATTGCGCGAGAGCCATCCGCATGATGTGCTCATCACCAAGGAAGCCCCCAACTACGGCGTCCACCGCTGAGGGGTGAGCGCATGAGAAGCGGGCGGCTGATATCGCATCAGCCGCCCGCGTTGTGTAGGAACGCTCTACCGTGTGCGTGCCGCGCGGGGAGCCAGCAGTGCCGCCACGAGGATGAAGACCAGCATCCAGGCCATCAATACGATAGCGTTTGTCACTGTAGGGGGTTGGTTATTGGTGACCAGCCAGCCCAGGTCGGCGGCGTGGTACGAGGGCAGCAGCTTGCCGATGGCGAGCATGCCCTCGGGCATGATGGCCGGGGGAATCCACAGGCCCCCCAGGGCCGAGATGACGAAGTACAGACCCGTCGTCACGCCATACGCGGTGTCGGCGTTCGTCAGATAGCCCAGCACGATGCCAAAGACCGCGAAGGGCCACACGCCCAGCCACATCAGCAAGATGCCCACAATCCATTGCCCGGTGCTCAGTTGCACCCCATGCGTGATCACGCCGGTCAGGCACACCGCACAGATGGCGGGCAGCGCGAAGAGGATGGCCGTCAGCGCGCGGCCCACCAGCGTCGCCCATGGCGAGACGGGTAGCAGTTGCAGATTGCGCAGCCAGCCACTGCTGCGGTCAGCGGCGATGCGTGGCCCCGTCACGATCAAGCATGCCCAGATGCCCCCAAAGATCGCCTGCGCCACCATGATCTCCACTTTGCCCGGCAATGTCCCTGGCGCATGGGGGCTGCTGCCATACAAGCCCGCGAAGAGCAGATAGAACCCAATGGGCACGACAATCGCCTGAAAGACGTAGAACGGATCGCGCAGCGTGCGCAACATTTCGGCCCGAATGTAGCCCTTCATTGTACGCCTCCTTGGTGAACTAGGGTGATGAACGTCTCTTCGAGATCGGCGGTGGCGACCTCTAGCGCGTGCCAGGGCAGGTTGCTGGCGACCAGCGCCCGCACGGTGGCATCGGTGTCGCGGGTATAGAGCGTCACGCGGTCGTCCTGCACGGTGCTACGCTGCACACCCGGCAATTGCGCGAAATCGCTGGGCGATGGAGCGGTCGTGGTGAAGGCGAGACGCGGGCTGCCGTAGCGTTCCAAGATGTCGTGGACCGTACCATCCGCGATGATGCGCCCCTGCGCGATGATGACGAGGCGCGAGGCGAAGGCTTCCGCTTCTTCGAGATAGTGCGTGGCAAAAAGGACGGTGTGGCCCTGCGCCGCGTAGCGATGCATATTGGCCCAAAAGGCGCGGCGCGACTCGACATCCATCGCGGCGGTCGGCTCGTCCAAGATCAGCAGTTCCGGGTCCCCCGCGATGGCCATGGCGAAGCGCACGCGCTGCGTCTGCCCGCCCGAGAGGCGGTCGATGCGCCGATTCAGCACCTCACCGAGATCCGCGATTTCCACCAGTTCCGCCTTGGGCAATGGACGTGGGTGTAAGCTGCGGACGAAATCGAGGAACTCGCCGACCTTGACGCCGGGCATCAATTTGCCCTCTTGCAGCATCGCGCCGATGCGGCTCTGACTGATGGCCGCCGCCGGCGCGACGCCAAAGGCGCTGACCTCACCCGTGGTCGGCAGCAACAAACCCAGCAACATCGTCAGGGCCGTGGTCTTGCCCGCGCCATTCGGCCCCAGCAGCGCGACGATCTCGCCGTGCCGAATCTCTAGGTCGATGCCCTTCACGGCCTGGACGGTCCCATAGCGCTTGGTGACGCCGCGCAGACGGATGACGACATCCGTTCCTGGCTCGCCTACCCCCGATTGCGCTTGGCTGGGCGCAACACTTGTGGTGGTTTCCATCATCGCACTCCCCATACCTAAAAGGATGATTCCCCCAACTCGTCGCGCCGTCACGCTGAAGGTGCCGTGTTGGTGATGTCTTCAGTGTATGGGGAATATGGCGCTGCACCTAGTGTCGGCTCTCATCACTTTGAGATGACAAGTATCATCTCTAGCATGGTCACGGGATCGGGGGCGGCTGAAAGCAAGAGCAGGAATAGTCGGAGCAATCGCCTATTATGCGCCCCATGCCAGCATTTCGCTTTTTTCAAGCAGGCCCTCACATGAACGTCACCAAAGCACAAAAAGCCAAGCAAAAGTTTCTGACTCCTGATGAGGCGCGCGTTTTGCTGGACACTATCAAGGGCGACC
>JBBQSR010000313.1:0-5120 GCA_038234855.1 Ktedonobacterales bacterium
CTGACGATGGCCCCGATGCTCTCGCCCGCGCGTCGCAGCGCCGCGACACAAACGGGATCGCCCGTCTGTGCCAGTTGCAGCACCGTCACGATGTCGTTGACCTCGGGTGTGTGCGCGTGCACATGGTCGATGATGGCTTGCTTCCCGGCGAAGGTTTCCAGGCAACCGGTGTTGCCACAGTCACAGGCGGGGCCGTGCGGATCGACCACCATGTGGCCGATCTCCCCCGCGCTGCCCGCGCCGCCGCGATAGACCTGGCCATCCAGCACCAGGCCACCGCCAATGCCGGTGCCGACGCGCACGTACAGCATGCTCTCGACATCGCGCGCGGTGCCAAAGCGGCTCTCACCGAGCGCGCCCAGCTTCGCGTTGTTGTCGAGATAGATGGGCAGGCCGACCAATTCGCTGAGGCGCTGATAGACGTTGGTGCCCACCCAACCAGGGATCGTGGGCGACAGACAGACGCCCTCTTTGACGATGCCAGGCATGCCGATGCCCACGCCGATCACCTTATTCCAGGGAATCCCCTGGCTGTTCATGAACTCGCGGACGGCGGCGGCCAAGAGGGGCAGACAGACATCTGGCCCCTCATAGGCCGGGAAGGGGACCTCGACGCGCCCGATGATGTTCGCGCCCAGGTCGGTGACGACCATGATGAGGCGGTGACGACCCAACGCGATGCCCACGATGTTGGCGACATCGGCATTGAAGTGCACGGGAATGACGCGCCGCCCTCCGCTGGGGATGGCGCGCTCGCTGCCGCTTTCCCTGACCAATCCCTCGGTCAGCAGATCGTCAATGATGTTGCCAACGGTCGTGCGCGAGAGGCCCGTCTGACGGGCGACCTCGGCGCGTGGCAACCCGCCGTGGGCGCGCACATAGTTGAGCACCAACAACCAGTTCGATTCGCGCATCAGTTGCAGGTCGGTTCCCCGGCCCTCGGTCGAGATGCGCGCGTCACGTGCGTGCAAACCATGCACGATACGGCCTGCGATTCGGCTCATGGTGCCCCCCTCTGGATGCTTAGTATACCGGAGCTTCGCGCGGATGTCAAGAGTCTGGACAGATCAATGCTACAAACACAGCACCACTATTGATACAGCAGGGCCCCGGCGTCACTCGCGCGGAGCGTGGCCGATGAAGATGCTGTCGAGCACCGCCGCGACGGCCCCCAGGCTGACGGCCTGGCTGGCAAGGGTGCCCTGTACGACCTGAGCATGGGCACGTGGAGCCACCAGACTGTGCGCGGCCAATGCCGCCCGCGTCGGCGCGAGGATGAGCTCGCCCGCCAGCATCGTCTTGCCATCCAGCACGATCATCGTCGGATTGAACGTATTCACCACTGTGGCCAGGGCGGTGCCGATGGCCGTGCCCGCGCGGGCGAGGGCCGCGTGGCTGGCAGCGTCGCCCCGCTGAGCTTCGGCGATGACGGCCTCGAATGTCCGCGATTCGGCGCGCCCCCCCTGCGCCGCCGCGACGATGGCCTCGATGCTGGCGACCGTTTCGAGGCAGCCACGATTGCCACAAACGCACCGATTGCCGTCAGCCACGATGGGGATGTGCCCGATCTCGCCCGCGCTGCCGTTGCCCCCACGATAGAGGCGCTTGTCGATGATGAAGCCGCAGCCGATGCCGGAATCAAGCTTGATATAGATGAGGTCGGCGATGTGGCGTGCGCTCCCATAGCGGTTTTCGCCGAGCGCCCCCATGTTCGCGTTGTTGTCCAGGTAGATGGGCACGCCAAAGTCCGCCTGCAACCGGTCGCGCAGGCGCACGCCGTCCCATTCGGGCATCCCCGGCGGCGCGACCGGGAAGCTGAGGGTCGCATCGAGCGGCCCCGGCAGACCGATGCCGATGCCCACCACGCTACCCCACGAGATGCCCGCGTGCCGCACCGATTCGCGGATGGCATCACTGAGATCGGCCAGGCAGATGACAGGGCCGCGACTCATCGCGAAGGGGCGGCTCGTCTGCGCCAAGATGCCCGCCGCGAGATCGCTGATGAGCACCGTCAAATGGTTGCGCCCCATATCGATGCCGATGATGGTGCCCGCCCGCGCGTTGAAATGCAGCGGAATCATGCGGCCACGCTGGCCCTGCGCGGGGGGCGACGGCCCCTCGCTGAGCAGTCCGTCGCCCATCAGGGCATCGACGATGGTGGTGACGGTTGGCCGCGACAGACCCGTGCGTTCCGCCACCGTCGCCCGCGAGCTGCCGTCGTGCTCGCGCACGCAGTTCAGCACCAGCAGCCGATTCCAGCGCCGAAGCTGCTGGAGGTCGGTGCCCTGGCTCGCGGGCGCTGGTCGCGCTATCGGTGCCAACATTTCGAGCAAAGATCGTGGGTCAGTGTCGGCCATAGCCCCTCTGTTTCTCCCAAATACTTGAGTCGTGCCCATTGTACCACCGCGCATCAGTTTTTACTATGAATGTGTCCACAGTCTTGACATGCTCGCCCTCCTCAGGTATACTTGCCGTTAAACCCGGCAACCGCCCAAGCACGGTTGCCACAGATCGCGTCGGGCACGGCACGCGCCCAAGCGCAGCATGCCCGCGAAGGGAGGCATCCGCCGTAGGGGTCACGAAGACCTTCCTCAAAAACGCGTTCGCGCGCCATCCACGTGCGATGGCGCGCGTTGGCACCATTGTCAAAACCGAGAAAGGCGTGTGCAATGAGGCATAATCTCGTCATTCGCATCGGCATGACTCTGGGCATCATCGCGCTGATGCTGCTCGCATTCGTTGGCGTCTCGCTCCATACGGGCGGCAAGGCCCGCGCCGCGACCCTCAATCTGACCCAATATGTCAACCCCTTCATCGGCACCAATCCATGCGCTGGCTGCCACTTCGGCTTCTCGTTCGACACAGGCGATGTCTTCCCCGGCGCGACCTATCCAATGGGGATGGTGCAGTGGAGCGCCGACACGACCTCGAACATCGCAGGCGGCTACTACTACCCCGACAACACCATCAAGGGGTTCAGCCTAACGCATTTCAGCGGGCGCGGCTGCACCGATTCGCAGGATATCCCCTTCATGCCCTATACGGGGTCGGCGGTCGCCAACTCGACCTTCGCGCACAGCAGTGAGGTCGCGCACCCCGGCTATTACAAGGTGCATCTCGACGGGCCGAATGTCGATGTCGAAACGACCGCCACGCTGCACACCGGCATGGCGCGCTTCACCTACCCCGCCACGACCAACGCCTCGCTCAACATCAACGCGGGCGGCAGCATCAATGGCTCGTCCAATGCCGCCGTGGCGATCAATGTCGCGGGTCAGGAAGTGACGGGCCAGACCACCAGCACCATCGGTTGCGGTGGCAGCCACTATACGCTGTATTTCGCCGCACACTTCGACCAGCCCTTCACCGCCAGCAGCGGCAATGGCACGGCACAGGCGAACGTGACCTTCAATACCACCAACAACCAGCAGGTCAAGGTAAAGACGGGCATCTCATACGTCAGCCTGGCGAATGCCGAGGCGAACCTGACCGCCGAGAACACGGGCGACAGCTTCTCGACCACCCAGGCGGCGGCGGATGCCGCGTGGAACGCGCGGCTCAACGACATCCAGGTGACGGGCGGCACGGCGGATGAGACGATCAGCTTTTACACCGCGCTCTACCACTCCTTCATCCACCCCAACATCTTCAATGATGCCAATGGGCAATATATCGGCTTCGATGGCACTGTCCACACCGTACCGAGCGGCCACGCACAGTACGAGAATATCTCTAGCTGGGATCTGTATCGCTCGCTGATCCGTCTGCGGGCCATCCTCGCGCCAGCGGAATCAGCGGATATCGCGCAGTCGCTCGTCAACGACGCACTGCAAGGCGATGACCACCTGCCCCGTTGGCAACAGAAAAACGCCGATTCCTTTGGCATGAACGGCGACGGCGCGGATGTGGAGATCGCCGACATCTACGCCTATGGCGACACGGGCTTCGACACCGCCAGCGCGCTGACGGCGATGGTCAACGGCCAACACATCACGCGCGGCGGCTACAACGACTATGTGAGCAAGGGCTATGTGACGGCGCAAGACGCGGGCAACTCCGCCGTCAGCACGCAAGAGTACACCAACGACGACTTCGCCCTCAGCCAGTTCGCCCAGGCGCTCGGCAACAGCGCCGTCGCCCAGACCTACCTGCAACGGTCGAATAACTGGACGAACCTCTTCGACAGCGCGGATGGCAACTACATCTTCCCGCGCAACAGTGATGGCACGTGGGCCTCGACCAGCCCCACCAGCGGCAGCGGCTTTCAGGAAAACGACGCGGCCCAGTCGGTCTATATGGAGTCGTTCAACACGCGCGACCTCATCAACAAACTGGGCGGCAACGCGACGACGGTCAGTCGCCTCGACAATTTCTTTACCAAGCTGAATGACGGCACCAACAGCGCCTATGCCTATATGGGCAACGAACCGGGCGAAGAGATCCCCTGGGAATATGCCTGGGCGGGGGCACCGTCGCACACGCAGAGCGTCGTGCGCCGCACCGAAACGCAACTTTTCACCAACACGCCGAACGGTTTCCCCGGCAACGATGATGGCGGCTCGATCTCGTCGTGGCTGGTCTTCGCTGACATCGGCCTGTACCCCGAGATCCCTGGCGTCGGCGGCTTCGTCATCGGCAGCCCACTCTTCACCTCGGTGACGGTGCAACTGGGGGGCGGTCACACCCTGCAAATCAACGCTCCCAACGCCGCCGATGGCAACCCCTATGTGCAGAGCCTGACGCTGAACGGCAACGCCACCACCAGCACCTGGCTACCGTGGAGCGCGGTGAAGAACGGCGCGACACTGGCCTTCACGCTGGGCGGCAGCGCGTCGAACTGGGGCACGGGCGCGGCGGATGCGCCGCCCTCTTTCCCGCCCAGCGGCAGCAGCGCGTACAACAATGAGGGCATCAGCAACGACAACAACACGTCGGTCGCCAACTTCGATGGCAGCGGGTATAGCTACTCGAATAACGCGCTGGCGGCGGCGGGCTTCACCTCGGGGGCCACGGTGACGGTCAACGGCCTCGCCTTCACCTGGCCCACGGTGGTGGCGGGTGCGAATGACAACTGGCAGGCGAACGGCCAGACCATCACCGTCCCCGCGCATACCGGTGGG
>JBBQSR010000314.1:0-5103 GCA_038234855.1 Ktedonobacterales bacterium
CAGCGGGCATCAACCTCTATCGGATGCTCAACTGGATCACAGGCATTCCTCCCGCAAGGACCAAGGCTTCTCCCTTTGTCACTCTCATGCAATCTGCGGCGTAAGCAAATCCCTTTCCAATTCGCCACCAATATCAACGTGGGCGTGAACCAGCGCAGTCGGAATCCCGCGCCCTCGCGCACCAGGAAGGCCGTTTCGGCCTGGTTCATCTCGCGCGCCACCAGGCCCATCCATTCGGCGGACTGCGGCGTGTCCAGCACATAGACCCCGGCAGGGTTGCCGCTGAACGGCTGATCGGTGAAGGCATCGACAATAGCAAAGGGATAGGGCATCGTGAGCACGTCCTTTCATGAATGGGGCGCGGATTCATCCGCCAGGGGCACGAAGAGCGTGCCCAGCCCGACGTGGCAGACATCGCCGCTGACCGCCACGCGCAGCGCCTGCCCCTCGGCTTGCACGCGCACGCGGATCTCGCTGGGCCGCCCGACGAAGCGCCCCTGATGCAAGATGATATCTGCATCGGGCTGTGCACGACCGTAGCGAACGAGATACGCGCCGACGGGGCCAGCGGCGCTCCCCGTGGCGATATCTTCGACCATGCCCGCGTTGTCCCAGGTGCGGCCCTCGCGGCGCGCGACATCTACCACATACACGAACTGCGCGCCGACCTCGGCCAGCAGCCCCGCGAACTGCGGATGCATGATGCGCGCCCGCGCCAGCCCATCGCGCACCGGCATGATGAGATAGGGCAACCCCGTCGTCACCATCTGTGGCGGCAGGTCGCTCGTCAGGTCATCCGCGCTCAGGCCGAGCGCGGCACCGACCGAAGCGCGATACTCTGGTGTGGCGACCGCACCAAATTCGGCGCACCCCTGGTCCATGGTCGCGGTGAACCAGCGTGGCTGCCGTTCGGTGCGCACCGTGATGCTGCGTGTGCCCAGGTGCAGGTGCCACGTCGCCCCCGCCGCCTCGGGCCGTCGTGTCGCGTGCAACACGCTCGCCGCCCCCAGGATGGGATGGCCCGCGAAGACCAATTCCTCTTCCATCGTGAAGATGCGCGCGTGCGCCGCCGTGTCATCCGCGCCAGGCAGTAAAAAGATCGACTCGAATTGGCGCATCTCGCCCGTGATGCGCGCCATCGTCGCGGCGTCGAGCGCCTGGGCATCGGGGAAGACCGCCAAGCCATTCCCCGTGAATGGCGTGCGACCAAAGACATCGACCTGATGATAGGGGATGGCATAGTGCGGATACATACGGTGCTGGCCTCCTCATCATGCGCGTGGGCAAGGGCTACCCTCTGGGCCGATCATATTGTACCGGACAATCACGCCATTGTTGAGGGTCAATGCTGGCCGATCTGCTGAGACAATCGCGGACACGCAAAGACCCACCCTTAGCATCAAGGATGGGTCCATAGCAATGCACACCGTAGATGGTACCGACGACGGCGATGCGCCTGTTGTCGGTACGCGCGTCTCGGCTCAGTCGCGGGGCTTGGTGCCCACGTGGACGGCGACCACGCCGCCCGTCAGGTAGTGATAGCGCACGTTCGTGAAGCCCGCGTCCACCATCAGTTGCTTCAACTGCGGCGCGCGGGGGAAGGCGGCCAACGACTGATGCAGATAGCGGTACGACTCGAACGATTTGCCGACCACCTTGCCGATGACGGGGATCATCTGGTCGAAGTACAGGTGGAAGGCCGCCCCAAAGAGCGCGCCCGGCGGATGCGTGATCTCTAGGCAGACCATGCGCCCGCCTGGTTTCAGCACGCGATATTGCTCGCGCAGCCCCGCTGGCAAGTCGGCCAGATTGCGCACGACGAAGGCCGAGCAGACGCCATCAAAGGTCGCGTCGGGGAAGTCGAGGTGCTCGCCATCGCCCTGGCGCAGCTCGATGCGGTCGGCCAGCCCCAGCTTTTCGAGCTTCGGGCAGCCCAGTTCCAGCATTTCCGTGGTGAAGTCGACGCCGATCATGCGCGTGCCAGGGCCAGCGGCCCGGATCGCCGCGATGGCGAGATCCCCCGTGCCGGTGCCGACATCCAGGCCCAGGGCATCCGCGCCGAGGGCGAGCTGCCGCACGGCGAACTTGCGCCAGCGGGCATCGAGGCCCGCCGTCATGATGCGGTTCATCGGATCGTACACACGCGCGATGCGGCCAAACATGTTGCGTACATAGATGGGTTTGCCGCCGTTGGCCTCGAAGCGGCGCTGTAGCTCAGTGGGGGTAGACATAGCTCGCTTCCTCTCCTACCGTTCGCGGACGATCACATAGTCGATGATGTCATCCAGCACCAGGCGCTCTTGCACGGCGGGGAAGGCGTTCAGGATGTCGGTCGCGCGGGCGGCGTAGCGTTTGGCGTCGGCCAGGGCGGCGTCGATGGCCGGACCGCTGGTGACCCAGGCGACCAGGTCGGCCACATCATCATTGTGCTTGCCGGGTTCTTCGACGATGGCGCGCACCTTTTCGAGGTGGCCGTCGCCGTTGCTTTGCAGCGCATAGATGAGGGGCAGCGTCACCATCCCCTGCCGCAGGTCGTTGCCAGCGGGCTTGCCGATGCTCACCTGGGTGCCGGTATAGTCCAAGATGTCGTCGACGATCTGGAAAGCCATCCCCAGGTTGTGCCCAAAGAGGCGCAGTTCCTCGACTTGGGCATCCGTCGCGCCACAGACGAGCGCGCTGCCCTTGCAGCACGAGCCGATGAGGAAGGCCGTCTTGGCGCTGATGCGTGCGAGATACCGCTCATATGACAGGTCCAAGTGATGCGCGTCCAGCATCTCCATGATCGCACCCTCGACCAGCGTCGCCACCGTGTCGGAAAAGAGGCGGTCGATGCGGTTATCATTCACATCCGCGATGAGGCCCGCCGTCTTGGCGAAATAATAGTCGCCCAGCAGGATGGCGAGGTCGTTGCCGAAGCGCGCGTTGACCGTGGCCAGGTTGCGGCGCGTGTCGGCGCGGTCGATGATGTCGTCATGCACCAGCGAGGCCAGGTGCAGCATCTCGAAGCCCGCGCTCAGCGGCACCAGCTTGTCGGCGCGATAGTCGATCAATTTGCCCGTCAGCAGCGTCAGGCCGGTGCGCAGCTTTTTGCCCTGCGACCCCAAGATGTGCAGCGAGGCGTCATTCAGGAGCGCGATGCCCGAGGTCGCGCGCTCACGAAAGAGGCGGTCCACTGCTTCCATATCTGGCTCGATGCCAGCGAAGAGTCGGCTCAAAGTGGCCGGATTGCTCATGCCTATATGTCCCTTCGAGGGTCGCCACATCGTCTCTGGCGAAAGTGCATCGCTACGCTGGTGGCGCTCAAAACGGATTATAGCACCGTTCGTCAGGGCACACCATCAGGTGACTCCCCTACCGTAACCACCTGAGAGCGACGCTGGCTTCTGGTATGGCCATGTAGTACCATTTGCGTTGCCAGGAGCCAAGTGATATACTTTACCAGTCAAATCGAACGTGATGGATAAAAGAAACCGTGGAGGCCACGTGGCATGCCATTGATGCCCGAAGTCAAAACCGAGATCGTGACGACTGTTCAGCGCCATAAGACCGACACCGGCTCCTCAGAGGTGCAGGTGGCGTTGTTGACGCAGCGCATTCGTGACCTGACCGAGCACTTGCGCGAACACAAGCACGATACCCAGTGCCGCCGTGGACTGGTGATCATGGTGGGTCGCCGCCGTCGCTTGCTCGCCTACCTGAACAAGCATAATGTCGAGCGCTATCGGTCGCTCATCGCGGAACTCGGCTTGCGCCACTGATGCGCGCCGCCCCGCGTCGTACTTGACCCCATGCAGCCCCATCCTCGTGATGCGGGCTATTTGGCTATGCGTGCCCCTGTGCTGCCCTCGGTGAGTGATACGCGCCGCATCTGCCCGGCGAGGCCAAGGATGCCCCATTCGTACCCCTCACCCCCCTGCGACAGCGACAAGGCAGAATGACTAGCCATGTCTCACGGAATAGCCCGGCGCACGCGCGCCGGAAGGGCGGCGCACCGCAGCGTGGCCGCCGGAAATGAGGTTTTTCGTGCCTGAAGGACGAACCATTCACCGCGTCGAAGCGGTCATCAACGGACGTACCCTTTCCATCGAGACGGGGCGCGTCGCCGAGCAAGCCAGTGGCGCGGTCCTCGTGCGCTATGGCGACACCATGATCCTCGCGACCGCCGTCGGCTCCACATCTCCACGCGAGGGCATCGACTTTTTCCCCCTGACGGTCGACTATGAAGAGCGCATGTACGCGGTCGGCAAGATCCCCGGCGGCTTCATCAAGCGCGAGGGACGCCCCAGCGAACACTCTATCCTGGCGTCGCGCCTGACGGACCGCCCGTTGCGCCCGCTCTTCCCCAAGGGCTATCGCAACGACGTGCAGATCGCCATCACCGTGCTTTCTACCGACCAGGAAAATGACTTCGACGTGCTCGGCATCTCGGCTGCCTCCGCCGCCCTCTCCATCTCGGAGGTGCCCTTTCAGGGGCCGGTGGGCGCGGTGCGCGTCGGCTACATCGACGACAAGATCGTCATCAACCCCACCGAAACCGACCTCAAGACGAGTCGGCTGGATCTGGTGATCGCTGGTACGCGCGATGCCATCATGATGGTCGAGGCGGGCGCGCAAGAACTGCCCGAGGATGTCATCGCCGAGGCCCTGCGCGTCGGACACGAGGCCATCGGGCAGATCATCGATCTGCAAGAGCAGTTGGTCAAGCTCGCTGGCAAGCCCAAGCTCCCCTTCGTCCCCCCCGAATCCGACAAGGTGCTGGCCAAGGCCGTCGCGGATTTCGTGAAGCCCAAGCTGGCGGGGGCGGTCAACAACCCCACCAAGCAGCAGCGCGACGAATACATCGAGAAGGCGCGGCAAGACACGCTGGCGACCTTTGCCGAGCAGTACCCCGACCGGGGCAAAGAGGTCAACGGCCTCTTCGAAAAGGAGCTGAAGGCCTATGTGCGCGGCGAGATCCTGGACCAAGGCATCCGCCCAGATGGCCGCAAGCTGACCGAGATCCGCCCCATCACCTGCGAGGTCGGCTTGATTCCCCGCATCCATGGGTCGGGCCTTTTCACCCGTGGGCAGACGCAGGTGCTCAGCATCGTCACGCTCGGCTCG
>JBBQSR010000315.1:0-5079 GCA_038234855.1 Ktedonobacterales bacterium
CAGCCCATCTTCGAGAAAGCGACGCTCGCCATGCGCATGCTGCTAGGCCAGATCGAGCGCAACAGCGAGGACGAGGCTCCCCTGGCCCCCCAGCATGGCACGCTGCCCACGCACTTCGCCATCCGCGCCTCCACCACCGCGCCCGCGCGGGGGGACCATCATAACAGCCCTCGGTGAAATGCGTGTGGGAGCAATGATGACGAATCAGATGAGCCACCAGCGACAAATGCAGGGACGCCTCCGCCTAGTGTTGCGCTATGGCTGGCCCGTGCTGGTGCTGCTCGGCATCCTCTGGTTTCCGTTTGATTGGTTGAGCGCGGTGTGGCCGACCTTCGGCGTCCCGTTTCGGCAGGTCTTTCACAATGCCCATGACCACTTCATCGGACATGCGGTCTTCTTTGGGATCGTCGGGGTGCTGGTGTTGGCGTATCTGCCGGTGTTACGGCACAAACTCCTGTGGTACGCGCTGGGGGTGGCGGCGGCGGCACTCGTGCAAGAAATGGTGCAGGCGCTCTTTCGCGGGCAATTGCCGACCTTCACTGATGTGAACGCGTTCAAGGGCGATGCGCTGGGTGGGGCATTGGCCTGGGTGCTGTGGTTCGTTATCATGCGGGTACGCCGTATCCGACGCGCGACCACGGGTGAGCACCTGTAAAGATCGCGGAAAATATCTCCGAAGCGTCCCGTAATGCGGTGATGGATCGTGGCAGATGATGTGCTATGATGCTCAGCGGAAGGATAGCCTTTCCCCTGCGGCGGCCCGCACCGCCAACGCACACGATTCATCCCCTGGAGGCACCTGCTGTGATTCGCAAGGCGGTTATCCCGGTGGCGGGGTGGGGGACGCGCGTCCTGCCCGCGACGAAGTCATTGCCCAAGCCGATGCTGCCCGTGGCCGATCTGCCCGCCATCTATTACATCGTCGAAGAGGCGGTCGAGTCGGGCATCGAGCACATCATCTTCGTCACCAGCCGCTACATGCGCGCGGTGGACGATTTCTTTGATGAGCAACCCGAACTGAAGCAAATGCTGGCGAGCAAAAACAACACCGCGATGCTCGATCGCCTGAACCGGATCGAGACGATGGCGCGGTTCAGCTTCGTGCGGCAACCACAGCAACGCGGCCTGGGTCACGCCGTGCTGATGGCGCGTGAAGCGGTCGGCAACGAATCCTTCGCGCTGCTGCTGGGCGACGACCTGATGTGGAGCGGCGCCGGGAATCCCCCCTGCTTGCGCCAATTGATCGATGTCTACGAGCAGCGCCATGCCTCGGTCATCGCCACCATGCCTGTGCCGGATGAAGAGGTGTCGCGCTACGGCATCATCCGGGGCGAGCGCGTGGGGCCACAACTGATGCAGGTGCGCGGGATGATCGAGAAGCCCACCTTGGCCGAAGCGCCATCCAACCAGGCGGTCGTGGGGCGCTACGTCCTCACGCCGGGCATCTTCCCGCTGCTAGAGCGCACGGCCCCTGGGCGCGGCAACGAGATCCAGATCACCGACGCGCTGTGCGCCCTGATCGAACGTGAACCGATCTTTGCCTATGAATATAATGGGCGGCGCTACGACACGGGCGACACCGTCGGCTGGCTGGCGACCTCGCTTGACTACGCGCTGCGCCGCCCAGAGTTCGCCCCAGCCCTGCGCGCATATCTGCGCACGCTGAACCTGGCGGATGAACGCTAGGCCGCGCGGCCCTGGCGGCGGCGCGTGATGAGTGCGATGGCCACGCCCGCCCCCAGCAGCGCGCCCACCACGGCCAGCGCACCGATGCGCACACGGCTCGCCGTGTCGGCTTCCCCGGTGGGCGGCGTTTCACGCAGCAGATCGTCCGTCCCTAGTCCGGCCTCGGGGCGGATGGCGATCAAAACATCGTTGCCCAGACCTTGATCATTGGCGATCAGGTGCGAGACGCCCGCGACGACGCCATATTTGCGGTCCAGCGCGGCACGGGCCTCCGACGTCTCGAACTGGGGGACGATGCGGGCTTGGCCCACGACGGCGTGGCCACGCGCCTCGCCGCTGCGCGAACTGGGCAGCAGCGCCACCTCCGCGTTTTGGCGAATGGCCCCCACCAGCGCCGAGGTCGCGGGCAGCGAGACATAGACCTCGCCCGACTGCGCGGCGAACCACGTCGTCACGGTCAGCGGCTCCTCCGCCGAGGTGAAGGCCGTCAGCGTCAGATAGCGATGCAGCGCATGGTGTGCCGTGCCCTGGCTGGTGCTTGTGGAAACGTTCATCATAATGGCGACTCCTCTTGCATACGGTTCAAGCCTATTCTGAGAAGGCGGGGGTGCCTTCCCTCTACCTTTTGATCATAGCACCGCCATGAAACAACCGCCAGGGTCTAGACACATGGTACAATAGGGACCAATGGACCCTAAAACGGAGGCACGCGAGATGGCGAAGGTGACGACTGGCACAGGCGACGACGGCTACACCGGGCTGCTCGGCGCGGCGCGCGTGGCGAAGTACGCGCCCATCCCCGAACTGCTCGGCGCGGTGGATGAGGCGACATCGGCACTGGGGATGGCTCGTGCCCTCACCGCCGATGCCGAGGTCCGCGAATTGCTGCTGCATGTGCAGCGCGCCCTATATACGCTGATGGCCGAGGTCGCCACCCCGCCCGCGAACCAAGAGGCCGTCGGCTATCGCACCACCCCCGAGGCCACCGCCTGGCTGGAAACCGCCGAGGCCGACCTGAAGGAGCGCGTCACCATCCCCAACCGCTTCGTCATCCCCGGCGACACCACCGATGGTGCGGCGCTCGATGTCGCGCGGACGGTCATTCGTCGCGCCGAGCGACTGGCGGTGCGGCTATGGCACGAAGGCACCATCACCAACCCCGAGATCGTGCGCTACCTGAACCGCTGCTCAGACTTCGCCTTCATCTTGGCGAGGGTGGTCGAGGTGCGCGCGGGGGGCAGCACCCTGGCGACCGAGAACCCCGACGGCAACTAGCCACCCCGCCGCACGCGACCATGCAGCATCGCCCCACCCCTAGCGGGCGCGCGTCAGATGCGCCAGATCGAACCGCAGCAGATCGCCGATGCCATCCAGCGGGAGGTCCGGCATCGGCGTCGCGGCGACATCGGCATAGTGCCCCTGCCGCACATGGATGGTGGTGAAGCGATCGGGATTACGGCGTTTTAGATCGGCCAGAATGGTCGCCTTATCATCGATCATCACGTAATGCGCGGCAGGCAGCCAGGCGAAGATCTCGTCCAAATGCTCTTGCTTGTGGGTAAAGATGCGCACCTGCCCATGCACGGCATCGGTGATGCCGCTCGCCGCGATCTTGTGTGGTTGATAGGCCGTGTCGCCATCCGAGACGATGCCGACCGTCGCGCCCAATGCCCACAGGTGCGCGATGGCGAGCTGGCTCTGCGGGTACACCCATTGGGTGAAGGGATAGTCCCAGATCGCCGACCACACCCGCTCGGCCAGATCTGGCGCGACCTGCGGGCGAAAGAGCGCCATCGTCGCGGGGAAATCGACCGTGCCGCCCTGGGTGCGCGTCTGCTCGTACAGTTCCCAGAAACGCGCGGCTTGGTCGGGGGTCAGCAGCGCGCGCAACTGGGCATCCAGGTCGTTTTTCAGCGCGTCATTGTCAAAGAGGGTGTTATCAAAGTCCAGCAGGCATGCCAGCGGCGCAACGGGGGTCGTCATCGGGGGCCATCTCCACTTTCTAGCAAAGGGTGTGTTCTCGTTGCCTTCACGATACAACATCGCCCAAAAGCCGCCGTATGCTACACTAGAGATAACTCATCGCAAGGGGGGCGACAGTATGGCACACCAGATCACACTGAACGACGAAGATTACACCCGACTCGTAATCGCTGCGCAAAAGCACGGTATCCCTGTTGAAGCGATGCTGCATGAAGCCATCGTCACCCACGTAGCGGGGCAAGTCGGTTCGTATCGCCGCCCAACGGGTGAGCCAGTCAGCGACGCTGTGCTGCAAGAAAATGAGCGTCTCGCCGCGCTGATCGGCTCAGCGAAACCATGGGCATCTGAAATGGTGATCGAAGACCGAGGGCCACGCTAGTGCCCGGCTATTATCTTGATTCCTCTGCGCTGGTAAAACGTCATGTTCTTGAAACTGGACACACCTGGATAGTGGGTTTCTGCGGCCCGAATGCGGTCAATACCATTGTCATCGCAGGGGCGGCGCTAGTCGAAGCTGTGGCAACGTTTCACGCATGGTTCGTGAAAAACCGCCACTACTACAACTCAGCGAAGGAGATCAAGGGATCGCGGTGTTTGAGGCACTCGTTGCAACACAATATACCATTGTCGAAGTCACTCGGGCAGTCTACACCCGTGCGGCGGCTCTTTGTCAATCGCTACCTCTGCGTGCCTATGATGCCATACAACTCGCATCGGCACTCACCTATCAGGATGATACAGGTGAGCCGCTCATTTTCGTCTGTGCTGACACGGGTTTGCTGGGCGCGGCCACCGCTAACGGACTGGCGACCGACACCCCCAATGACCACCCCTGATCGGCCCCATCACTTGCTGACGTTGAAGCGGAAGTGGGCCACGTCGCCATCTTGGATGATGTACTCTTTGCCTTCCAGGCGGAATTGGCCCTTCTCGCGCGTGCCCGCGAAGCCGCCGGCGGCGAGCAGGTCGTCATAGCGCACCACCTCAGCCCGGATGAACCCGCGCTCGATATCCGAGTGGATCTTGCCCGCCGCCGTGGGGGCGCGCGACCCGGACCGCACCGTCCACGCGCGCACCTCGTCCTCGCCCGCCGTCAGGAAGGTGATGAGGTCCAGCGCACGATAGCCCGCCTGGATGACGCGATCCGCGCCGAGCACGGGCAGCCCCAGGGCGTCGAGATATTCGGCGGCGTCTTCGGGGGGCAGTTCGTTGAGTTCCGCCTCCAGCTTGGCTGAGACAGCGATGGCGACGGTGTCTTCGCGTCGCGCCCGCGCGCCGACCTGCGCGACAGCGCGGAGCTCGCCTGTCTGTGTGGCCACCAGGGCATCCAGGTCAGCGACGGGGGCGGCGGCGAGACTTGCCAGCAGCGGCGTCGCCTCGGCCAGCGTCGTCTCTGATACGTTGGCGACA
>JBBQSR010000316.1:0-5059 GCA_038234855.1 Ktedonobacterales bacterium
ATGTAAGAAGTAGAAGGTTTCGTATTGGCGTGTGATCTGAACGTGCTGGTCGTCATGTTGCGGTGCAAGGTAGCGCTGTGCTGGTGGCGGGGTTATCTGTGCGGCAGTATAGGGACGGGGTAGCTGGTGGCTTTGCCGTACAATGGTGAATTGGCGGATGACGACAGGCCTTGGGGCTGGCACGTTAGCGCGATGCTCAGGATGGTTGCTATAGCGATCCTTGAGCAGCAGCCAGGAAAAGTGCTGCTGAATGGTTTCGACACGATACACATCTTCGCGCCATTGCAGGGCCTCGGTACGTACCATGGCTAAGATATCCGCGATCTCTTGGCTCGCATGCAACTCGTCTTCCTCTGGCTGGGCAAAGAGTTGATCTATCGCGAGAAACATCTTTGCAAGCGAAGCGTCATCCTCCGCAAACACTCCTGACTCTTCGCCCTCCCACAACGCGCCTTCTATTTGTGTAATCCGTGTGAGATCGGACGGTACTATGTCTTCGTTGTCTTCGTCTTGGGGGGCATCTGGGTTGTCGTAATGGTCTTGGTTAGGCATTGGCCACTCCTTTGGCGCTGGTACGCTCTTGTACTTCTTGTTGGGCACGTGCTTCGATAATAACGCGTTCCAGTTTTACCAAGGCGAGGGCATGCAATTGATACATGCGCTCCCGTGTTACGCCGAATTTCTTGGCGACCTCTTGGAAGGACAGCCCGAAAAATTCCTTGGCAAAGATGATCTGGCCAAAGGGTTGGGGAAGTTGTGCAATCATTTCGCGCAGATCCAGCGTTTGAACGTGCTCCATATCGCCGGGGAACTCCGCGACGAGGGAAATAAAATCATCGATATCTTCGATGTCGACTTGTTCGCGGGGGGGCTTTTTCATGCGGCGGCAGCACTCGCGCAAGGTGGAAGTCATGAGCCATTGCAGTAATACTTTCTTCTCGTAGCGGTGTTCGATGGTCTCCCAGTGCCGCCACGCGGCGATGAAGACGGTTTGGACAACATCTTGGGCTTCGTCTGGGGCTTGCGCCTGAAAGTCTTTGGCGAGCAAGCTGAGCGCATAGCGTGCCAGGGTGAAGGTATGGGGGAACAGATGTTGCTTCAATTCGTCGTCGATGCCCATGAAAGTGAACCCCTCCGCCAGTAATTACCGGGGAATCTCGATGCGAGAGAATCCGCGCTTACTAGTGAGAGGGAGGGAATGAGGCGTTTTTTGTCACAAGCGGGATGAATTTTTGAAAAAAAACTTGGGCAGATTCGTTAGCGGGATGAATTTCGAGGGAACTTGGGGAGATTCGTTACACCGTCTTCTGGCAGCAGGCATGCTCTACACAAGTGTAAAACTGTCACACTCGAATGTGGTCTGTGCGCAATATATAAATCTGGCCCACTTGACCGCCTCTTACTGTTATGGAGCAATGTAGCCCCCGAAGCGCAATGGAGGATATGCATTGCGCTTCGGTTCGCGAACTGCTGCCTGATATCAGCGAGAGGAACGAGCATGAAGCAAACTTTTCCATTGCCGCCCGTCCGGATCATGGAGCGCGTGGGATACGCGATCTCGTTCGCCTATGAGCGCCGCACCTATAGCATGCCGCGCCAAGCCCCCGTCAGATTCGATGTCGTCGCCCTCATCGAAACCGCCCTCATCGTTACCATTCGTCTTTATATGGGGAATTGTCTTATCGAGCTTGTGACCGAGATCGATGGTGGTGAGTGCGCCATCTTGCTCCTCGCCGAGCGCCGATGGGACGGGTGCCCCACGATTTTCCCCGTGGGAAAGCGGCTGGAACCGAGGATCAAGGAGGCCATACGCGACGCGCTACGCCCCTACCTGGGCAACTGCGTGATGGGAATGAAGATCCATACGAAGATAATGTGACGCGACGAGAGGCCGACCACGCAACAAAAATGTGCGTGATCGGCCTCTCGTGCTTCTCGTTAGCCGTCGCTAGCTCTGTGGCGCTGGCGTGGTTGCCGTGGCGGGCGCTTTGGGCGACAGCGCGCCGAGCACCCCATGGATGGCGGACTGCACCTGGCCGCCCATGGCGTCGCGCGCCTGACTGTAAAGAACGCGTTCTTGGTCTGTCTCGGGCAGGGCGACGCCGATGGCGACGCCGACCCCGAGCGCCAGCGCGCCCACCAGCCAGGGATTTTTGCCCACCATTTGCTCCAATTGGGCGAATTCCTGGCCGATCTGGGTCTGGGCGCGGGCGACCGCCTCACTCGCATTCTGCTGGAGGTCGTTGGTGGCCTGGGCCACGCGGTCGCGCACCTGGTCGGCGAGCTGCGCGGTGCCTTGCTGTGCCTGGGCCGTCGCCTCGCTGGCGGTGGTGCCGAGCGACGCGGCGGCACCGTTGCCTGCTGCCTGGGCGCGCTGGCCGATGGTGGCGAGCCAGGCGACCACGGCCCCAAGCGCGGCCTCAGCCAGCGGGGCGTTGGGCAGGTGCTGCTGTACGGCCTTCATGAGGGCGCTCACGGCGTCCTCGGCTCCGGTGATGGCGTTTTGCGCGCCACCGACGAGAGCATCGCGCGTGTCGGCGAAGACGGCGCTTGGCTGCACTTTGCCCTGCAAGGCGGTGAGCGTCGCGGCGATGTCTTGGCGCGTCTGCTCGACCGAGGCTTCCAGCGCGTTCACGTTGGTGCTGGGTGGGGGTTGCTTCACTTGCGTGCCTCCTGGCCGGGGTGAAGGATCGCGTTGATGGTGCGCGTGGGGGCCACGTTGGCCCGCCCCAGCGCCCGCTGGCCGACGATGAGCAAGATCGCGCCGATCACCGCCGTGCCACCGCCGACGATCAGCCCCGCCGCCCACCAGGGCAGCACCTGGGCCAGCGCCACCGCGCCCGTTCCCAGCAGCGCCAGGAAGCCCGCGAAGACGATGATGCCCCCCGCCGCCAGCAAGATGATGTCGCGCCGCAGGTCCGCCGCGTTTTGGCGCATCTCGGCCTGGGCGAGGGTGATCTCTTGACGGACGAGGTCGCTGACCTGACGCGTCAGTTGCACGACAAGGTCGGGGATGCTGCGGTCGGTCGTTTCATTGGGCATCGTGGTGCCCTCCTCTCGGTGGGGCGCTAGCTCTGGCGCGTCGTGCGCGCGGCACGGACGCTCAGCAGACCCAGGACGATGCCCCCGGCGACCAACAGCACGGTCTGCGACCGCGCGCCCTGCTCAAATTCGCGGATGAGGTCATCCAGCGTCTTTTCGTGCAGGAAGGTGGCGAGGCGGCGCAGATTGGCGACGAGGGCGTCCACCGCGTTGGCCAGCATCTGTTGGCCGTCGGCGCGCAGTTGGTCGCTGATGCCCTGTGCCGCGTTGGCGACCTCATTCAGCGCGTTCGCCGCCTGGTCTTTTTGCGTCGACAGGAATCCCGCGAGTTGGTTGCGCAGTTCGGTGGCGAGTTGGCTGGCCTGGTGCCCTGCCTGGGTGGCGATCTGCCCAGCCTGGTCGCGAACCTGACCAGCGATCACGCCCGCGCTGCCCGCGACCTGGCCGACGATCTGCCCGGTGCCGTCGCGCAGTTGACCGGCGATCTGCCCCGCCCCATCCGTCACCTGACCGACGATCATGCCGGATTGGTCGCGAAGTTGGCCAGCGATCTGTCCGGCCCCGGTGGTGACGTTGCCAGCGATCTGGCCCGCGCCGTCGCGCACGTTACCCGCTAGATCCGCCGCTTGCTGGCGGGTCTGCGCGGCGACGTCGGCTGCTTGTTGGCGGGTCTGGGCGGCGAGGTCCGTCGCCTGTTGCTGCGTCTGGGTGGCGAGGTTGCCGGTCTGCTGTGCTGCGGTGCCCAGGGCATCGCTGGCCTGTTGGCGGGTCTGGGCGGCGAGGTCACCGGTCTGCTGCGCGGTGCTGCCGAGCAGGTCGCCCGTCTGCTGGCGGGCCTGGTCGAGGGTCTGGCCGCTTTGCGCGGTGGCTTGGCGGGCGGCCTCTTGCGTCTGGGCCACCACCGAGTCGGCCTGGCTGGCGTCGGTCAGCGAGGGGTCGATCACAGGAAGGTTGTTCGCGTACAGGTCATCACCGGGGTTCATAATGTGCGTCTCCTTTACATTGTAGGTAATTAACGGGTGGTTGTTGGTGTGGTGGCGGCGGGGCCAGCGTGTTTGATGAAGCGCCCGATGATGACGCCCATGGCCAGCATCGCGCCGATGACCACCGCTGGTTGCTCGTGTGCCAGGCGGTCAAAGTCCGCGAGGATGGTGTTGAAGTCATGGTCGTGCAGGTAACGGGCCGCCGTTTCGATCTGCCCTGCCGCCGCGCCCGCGTAGCCCGCGAGCGAGGATTGTTCGTGTTGGGTCAGTTCGCGCTCGCCCTGGCGCAGCGAACGCGCGATGGCGCTCATCTGCCAGGTGAGGTCTTCTTTGCGCGTCCCCACCTGAGAGCGCAGCAATAATTGCAGGGTCGCCCCGATGATGGCGATCAGCGCGTCGGCCCCCAGGGCGGACGGTGCTGGTGACGCCGTGGCAGGCGACGTGGGAGTCACGGTATCTTGCGGAGAAGGGGTCACTGAGTGTACTCCTTTGCATGGCGAAAATCGACCTATGCCAGTCAACCCAGCAAGCACATCGTATGCCAGGTATCTTGTTGAGCTTCTGACGCGGTGTGTGGGCGACAACTGACGCGGCATTATCTGCGCGATGCTGCCGTCACGATGCCGGTGAAACTTTACGATTCATTGTCCCGAGGTGGGTGGCATATGAGTCTTAACTCATGAGAGGGCAGCGGGGCACGCAAGCGAAAGTACCAAGGGACCGAGACAGACTTGTCATCCGGTGTACAATGGGGGCGTTTGAGCGACCACGCTTTCGGCTGCTATCCATGGCCATATTGCATCGCCCTTGTTTGTGAGGGATGGGAGAATAATGTTGGACCCGCAAGAAAACACCCCAGAAACTCTGCTTACTCCGTTACCTGCCCCGCCCGAGGTGCCCGCGACTGTGCCCCTCGCCGCCGCGTCACCCGCGCCCGATCCCGCGCCGTCCCCCGTTTTGCAGGAACGACTGCAAGTGTGGTGGGCGCAACTACGGACGGTCACGGCGGCCACCTGGGCGCGCCTGATCGCCTG
>JBBQSR010000317.1:0-5050 GCA_038234855.1 Ktedonobacterales bacterium
CTTTCCCCCACCGCCATAGGCACTATGGGGGCCATCGAAGCCTTTCGCCAGCGCGACGGCCAGCGGCTCTGGCGCTACGCATCGCCCACCGGGGCCATCGAGGCCGTGCAGGTCCAGGGGCAAACGCTCTACCTGGCCGAAACCACCAGCGCGACGAATGCGTCCACATTGCACGTCACGGCGCTGCACGTCGCCACCGGCCAGGTCCAGTGGCGCTCGCCCGCCCTTGCCGGAGACGACGCGGGCAACCTGCTCATCGGGGCGGGGACGGTGCTGGTGACGACCACCACCTCGCACAAAGGCACCGACGCGCAGGGACATCTGCTGACCGCGACCAGCTACATGCATGGCTGCGACCTCGCAACGGGCCAGCTCCTCTGGTCATTTTCGCAGGGCAGCGAGATGCAAGCTGCCCTCGATGCCGCCAGCGCCAGCGTGATCGTCACGGTCACGACCTCGATCTTCGCGACGAATGCGCCGCCCGCGCGCTTCCCGCCCACGCAGGTCTACGCGCTGGATGCGCGCACGGGGACGAGCCACTGGCACACCACGGTGGAGGGCCGCGCCTCGGTGCCCGTGGTGGGGGCCACTGCCGTGTATGTGACCAGCGCCCCGTCGCCTCACGTCGCCGCATTCGATGCCAGCGCCATCACCGCGCTCGATCTGCGCACGGGTGCCCCGTTGTGGCACCGAGCGAATCCGCCCCCCACGGGGGACGCGGGGGCCGCGAGCGAGGGCTTGGTGTATCCGCCGCAGGTGTTGGGAAACACCGTCGCCACCTTTTTGCTCAGCGAACAGAATAATGTCGTGGTCGCGGTGTTTGACGCGACCTCAGGTCAGTCGCGCTGGAGCCGCGACATGGGGCCAGCACCGCCCCAGCTTGTCGCCAGGGGCGCGCCGCAGCGGACGGGACCAGACGCCCTCGCTGTGACCGCTGGCATGGTCTACGCGGTCACAGGCGCGACATCGGCGGCGACGACGGGCCTCCGCGCCAGCGATGGTCGCGTCCTGTGGACCTTCGCGCCGCCCAACAATGGCGCGAGCGTGCTCATCGCTGGCTGAGCAGCAGATTGCTGGTCGCGCCCCCACCGCCCCAGGCTGGTAATGTCGCGCACGATGCAGTGGCAGATCGGCATCACGATTGCTTTATGTTTTCGTGGGGCGCGTGGGGACGATAGGCCCTTTTGGCGCACCCCTTGCCAAATGAAAACAAATGTTCTAAAATAAGGGTGCGCAGGATTTCTGCCACGGGTAGGTTCCTTTACCAGCAAAAGGAGTTTACGATGCTGATCGTCACCATCGCTTCGCTCGCCGTTTGCGCGGCCTTCATCACCCAGGTGGCCACGCGCCGCCACAGCACCGATGCGTTCGCCGGGCTGCGCCTCCGCCTTCAGGCGCTCTATCTGCCCTCTACACGCATCACCATCGACCCCAGCCAGTTGGGCCACATCATCTCGGTGAATGACGATCTGCAACTGATCCGCCATGCCTCTGGACGCCTTGCCTATCTGCCGGTGCGTCGCCATACGCCGCAGCGCCGCCCCATGCCCCACGTGCTCAAGGCGCTGCTGCTGACCTTCTTTACCCTCTGAGCCAGCCCACCCGCGCCCGCCAAAATGCAGCGAGGCCCCCCGTCACGATGCAGTGACAGGGGGCCTCGCTGCGTCTCACATCCGCAAACACCGGTCCACGGGGTGTGCCAGATGGTGCCCGTGATAGACCCATCTTTCATGGCGAGTAGCGAAAGAGGGGTTCGGGGCTACTTCGTCTTGGTCGCGGTGAAGTCGAGCGTCAACGCGACTGACTTGCCGACATCCGTCACGAAAGGGATGTTGGGGATAGCGAGCTTGAAATCGCTGTAATTGACCGTGGTGGTGGCGGTACCGATGAGCTGGGTGGCGCTCGTCTGTGTCACCGTCACGGCGAAGGTTTCGGGCTGCGTCACCTGATGGACGGTCAGGTTGCCATGCAGTTGAAAGGTCACGGGTTGACCAACGGCGAAGCTGGTGGGCAGACCACTATACGCGGTCGGCACGAAGGTGGCATATTGATTCGCCGACGTGTAGGTGTCTAAGATGCGTGAGTGCAGCGTATGGGTGCGTCGGTCGTCATCGGTGGTGAGGGTCGCCATGTCGATGCGAATGGTGCTGAGTTCGCTGCGGCGGGGCTGCTGGGCGTCAATCAGGATCTGCCCGGCCACCTGCTGGGTCTTGCCGATGACCGTCTTGGGACTGCCAAAAAGGACCTCATGGATGGAAAAGCTCACGGTAGAGGATGACTGATCGATGGCGAAGAGCGTGCCCCCATTGGTCGCCACGAGGGTGGGCGCGGTGATCGGCCCATGAACGGCGGCATCGCTTTCCCCGCCCAGCACGTAGTTGCCAGCGACCAGCCCAGCGACGATGACCGCGAAGACGGCGATGCCGACGCCCGTGAAAAGGAGCCGCCCGTGCGGCTCCTCCCAGGTGTGGCGCAGTCGCTGTCCGAGGCGCTGTTGTGCTGACCGCGCGCGCGACGCGGGCGATGGTTGCGCGGGGATAGCCTGTTGACTCATTGTGAAAAGTCCTCCATCCACATCATAGCGAGTTCGTTGCGTGGCCGACACCAGGCGTCCACCACGCGATTGTGCCTGATTATAAGGGGAAATCGTGGGAAACCGATGAGAAAAGAAACCACCCATACATCAATCTATGCCAGATAGGTGACCACGAGAGCGCGAAAAAAGCGATGCTTTCATAAAGAGGGATGAATATGCCCCACACCGCCGAGCAAGTTTGGCGGTGTGGGGCGTTGCGCGCTACGGTTTCGACAGGTCATAGGCATCGGCGCTGATGGTCGTTGCCCAGTTGCCGCTGCCGTTGACGTACATGTTGCTGAACCAGATGCGATAGCAGCCCTGCGCGGTGCACGAGGTCGGGTCGAGCACCGCCGCGCTATAGTCGCCCCAACGGAACTGACTATAAAAGGGGACGGTGGCTCCCAGGCCATAAACCGCGACCGCTGAGTTTATCTGCCCCGGCGGGGTGGTGATGCGCCGCCCCAGCACCGCGACATACGGGTGGGCCGTCGTCGCCGAGATGGAGTAGGTCAGCAGGAAATTGCCATCGGCATCGACGGCGAGCGCGGGATTGTACGCGTCATAGGTGCCGGTGTAGCCGATCAACCCGGTATCGCGGATTGACGCGGTTTGCAGGTCGGCGCAGGTGTTCGGTAAGCTGGTGCAGTGGACATCGCCCGATTGCAAGCCGATGTTCACTTCCATCCAACGCACCGCCGCCACCCGCGCGGTCGAGCCATTGTTATAGCCCGTCGTGAAGGCGAAGTAGAGGACGCCGTTGCGATATACCGGCTGGCTGGCGACGCGCTCATCCCCGGTGTCAATCGTCTGGACGCCGCTCTGCGCGCCATTGTTGGGCTGGTTAGCGGCAGGCGGAATCGAGAAGCCTGGTCCACCAAGGCGAACATAGGTCAGGATGGCAGGCGCGCTATCGGGATTGCTGATCGACCAGATGTAATAGTAGCCGGGTGCGCTCGGATCGGTGCTCACCAGCAATTCGGCGCGCGGCTGGCCATAGGTGATGGCCGGGGCCACACTGAATCCCGAGCCAGTGGCAGTGCGCAAACTCATGACCGACACGCCCACGTAGCCACCCTGGCTGGCTTCGAGTTGCTTGAGGTTGATCCACTCGACGAACGAGCCTTGGAATTTCCCATTCTGGCCAAAGCCAAAGATGTTGCCGGTGTAGTACAGGTCGTTCGCGTCGATGCCGACATTGGGGAAATCGGTGAAGCCGGGGGGATTGCCGCTCCAGAGCGTGTTGACCTTATAGATCGTCCACGAGCCGGTGGGGTCATTCGTCGCGCTCACGGCGATGTAGAGCGTGCTGGCCTGGGGATTATTGTTGGTTTCGCCCTCGATGTCGGCGATGGTGGCGATGAACCGCCCATTCGCGCTATCCCAGACGACACGCGGATCGCTCTGGAAGTTCGTCGTGGGGACCCCAAAGAAGGTATTGGAAAGGGTCGGCCCGGCGGCGAGCGTCCCCGTGCTGGTGTACACCGCTAGATAGGTGTTGACGAACTGCACGACGAAGTTATTCCCGCTGGCCAGACCCATATCGGGCGGGGTCGCATTGACCTCGGATTGCCCCTGGAAGGTGAGCGAGGGCGAGGGCGAGCTGACCGTGCTGACGGGTGCCAGCGGGGTGCTCACACCACCGGGCGCGCTGGCGGCGGTCTTCGCGCCAGCCTTGGCCTTTGCATAGTCACTGGGGCTGAGATACGTGAGATACGGCAGATGCTGCGGCTGTGCCGACTGGCTGCTGGGCTGGGCCTTTGGCAATCCTTTGAGATTCACCTTGCGCACAAAGGCGGCGGTCGTGTGCTGCACATCCGTGTTGGTGCCGGTGGAAACCACCCGATTATAGTTCGAAACGGCGGTTGGCTGGGCAGCCTGACCACGCTTGGTGATAAAGAACGCGCTGCCAAGTGCGCTGACGAGCAAGACACATGACGTGACGATGGCGATGAGACGTTTGTGCCTTTGGAGGAATGCCATGCAGTGCAGCCCCTTTGTCTTTTGCGCGCAGGCGCGAACGCCCACGCTTGTTCCCGAGCACCCATTGTAGGGGTCACCAAGCATCCCCGTCAATAGGACGAAAAGCGGGGAGTGGCTTGTGTGCTCCGCTTTCTCACCGAACACAGCACGTCATCCCTGACGCCGATCGCTGCTCTCTCGCGATAGTACGCTCAGGCAAGAAACACATTCGCCAGGAGCGTTTGCGCGACTTCAGGCGATCCGTGCGCCAGCCAGCGTGCAGAGATACTTCCTTCGAACGCGGTGCGGCTCAAGCTGGGAGAGCACGCATTAGCATAGGACGGCTTAGCGACGAAGTGTGGCGAATCATTTCAACGGGGCGATAATCAAAATTTTAGTCCACCCTGCACTCATATTTTCCGCTTTTCTTAGGGAAACCACCTGACAGAAAAATAAGGTGCTTTCCGCATTGATCCATGGGCGTATCATCAATAAAGAACAAACCATGAACAA
>JBBQSR010000318.1:0-5049 GCA_038234855.1 Ktedonobacterales bacterium
TTCCAAATTGGGTTGCAACCGCAGCGAAGCAACACATCGTCTTGCCGAATACGGGGCATATGATGATGCTCGAAGAGCCACGCCAATTTTGCGAGGCCATCGCTGACTGCATCAACGGGCAGCCAACCGCCATTGAGGCAGTGGAGCGATGATCGACATTACTCCCTTGAGCAATAGCGCTTGCTTATGATCGGGCCAGCATGGGGGAAGGTTCGAGCATTCATCGGTTTTTGCGTTCCTGTGGTGCAAATGCTGGCTTATCCACACCCCAAAGAAGGTGGCTAGTGTGCCAGCAGCCAGTCGCGGTGCTGGCGGGCGCGGGCGAGATAGTGGCGCAGCAGGGGACGGTCCAGCGCCATATACGCGGCGTCGAGCAGGTGATAGCTGAGATCGGCGTGCTTGTCATAGCTCCACAGGTCCTTGCCGACTTTCAGCGCCGTCGCCGGGGAACCCGCAGCGAGTGCTGCCAGCGCCGCGTCGGCCATCGCCTGCGCTTCAACGGGGGTCGGCTGGTAATCCCAACCGCTGAAAGGATCACCACCAGCGAGCGCGCGATAGGTCGCAGGTGGCGCGACGATGCCCATGCCGTCGCGCGTCGGGGCGATGGGGTGCCGCGCCGAATCCGAGCCATAGCGTTCAGCGTAGGCCTCGCCCGTTTCGGGGCGGTCGGCGGTGGCGTAACGCTGCAATGCGGCGCGTAAGGTGTCGATCTGCGCGATCTGCTTTTTATAGGAATCGGCTTCGGTGGGGTCGTCTGCGACAAATTCCAAGCAGTCGCGATAGTGCAACTCCATCTCATAGCGCAGCGCAGCGAAGAGCGTAGCACCGTTGTCGCGGACGACAAAGGCATCATTGCTATAATAGCTGGCGACAGCGAAGCGGCCACTCGCTGGATCGTCCAAGTAGTAGCCCCAGTGCAACCCATCCGTCAGCCCGCTCAGCACGGTGAAAAATTCCGGCGGATCGTGGTAATGGCGTGCTTGCCACCATGGGTCAGATGCTGTTGCATCGCGCAGCAGATCAAAGGGGCCTTCGAGAGCGATGATATCCAACGCGGCTGTGAGCGCGGGGATAGTGACGGTGTTGGCGAATTCCCAAAACGCCAAGAAGTCGTCGGGCATGGCGAAACCATACCGCGTGGTGATGAGCGAACGCATTTCCAAGCTTGGGGTCTCCTCAAATTTTGCGCTACAGCGATTGCCGCCCGTTTTGCGGAGAGTGTCATAACACTATCACAAGAATGATTTTGTTGGCGACACCACGATATCATCGCTCCCTCGCAAAGCGAGGGGTGTTTTGCGGATGGGGGAGGGGTACTCGCCAAATCTTGTGGGGGCTTTTTTTTGTTTCCTCCCTTCCGATAATGGGGATTTAGATGGTCAATGCGACATTCGACAAAAGGGGTACAACAGCATGCAGCGTTTTGGGTGGTTGCGCCAGTCAGGCATCACCTCACGGCTCGTCACTGGGTTCGCGATCTTGGGCCTATTCGTCGTTGGTGTCGGCTGGCTCGGCATCTACTCCACCAACACGGCTAATGACAATCTCGCTAGCGCGGCGGTGCAGATGCGAAGCGTCAAGTATCTGGCGGATACCCGTGCGGGAATTTTGGCAGCCGAACGCAGCCTCTTGAGCGCCGCCTTTCAAGCAGATGCATCGTTCACGACACAGGATCTCCACGATCTCGATGTGTACCTTCAGGGGATCGATACGGCTTTTCAGCGATTCTTGCAGAACGATCCGGGGCACACCGACGAAGAAAACCGCGATATCGCGATCTTTCAGCAGACCCAGCAGGTGTGGCGCAAGGGCATCGCGCAGATCTTGCCCAGCATCCGCTTGAATAATGCGGCGTCAGATGCACAGATACGCACCTTCCTCAGAGGCACCTGGCAGACCCAAAGCCAGACCCTTTTGCAGACGATCGGGCTGTTAGTCGACTCAAACATCGGGCAGGTGAATGATCTGACCGCCACCGCGCAAGATGCGCATGATCGTCTCATTCGCATCCTCATCATCGCGATGGTGGTGGCGCTGTTGAGCGCGGGCTGCTTGGGCATCATCATCGCCGCGTCCATCACGCAGCCGTTGCGCGCGATGGTTGGCATCGCGCGGCAAGTCGCGGCGGGTGACCTCCGTTCCACGGTGGCGTCGACGATGACGCAGTGGCAAGGACGCGACGAAACGGGGCAGCTCATCAGCGCCATCGAACAGATGATGACCAACCTGCGCCTGCTGGTAGGGCAAATCAGCCGTCTAGGTGGCACCGTTGCGACAGCCACCACCCAGATCGAGATCGCGGCGGATCAGGGGAGCCTCGCCAGCGAGCAGGTAGCGCAGACGATCTTGCAAGTGGCGGGTGGCGCGCAACAGCAGACGACACAGTTGCTCGAAGCCTCGACGCGGGTGGGGGAACTGGCGGAGTCGAGCCATGCGATGCAAGCGGAATCGCAGCACACCGTGGAATCGCTGAATGTCCTCAAAGCGTCGGTGATGAGCACGGCGGCAAATGTGCGCACCCTCGGCGAGAAATCGGGGCAGGTTGGCCTCATCATCCAGACCATCACCGACATCGCCGAGCAGACGAACTTGCTGGCGCTGAATGCCGCTATCGAGGCCGCCCGCGCGGGTGACCATGGCCGTGGCTTCGCGGTGGTCGCGGATGAGGTGCGCAAACTCGCCGAGCGTTCCAGCCAGGCGACGCACGACATCGAACAGATCATCCATGAAACCCAGATGGAGACGGCGCAGGCAGTCACCACGATGGAACAAGGCGTGCAACACGTCGAGGCCAGCGTGACCCGTGCCCTGCAAACGGAACAAAAAGCCCGCGACATGGCCGACAAAACGTCCACCATCAGCCACGACATCACCAGCGCCACCAACGTGAGCGAGGCCAACAGCGCCGCCGCTGAGGAGGTGTCGGCGGCGACCGAGCAAATGGCTGCCCAGGCCCAAGAAACCAAAGCGTACATCCAGCACCTGAACGAGTTAGCGCAGCAACTGACTCAGGCGGTCAGCGCGTTCAAGGATGACCAGTCCACGACCACATCACCAGTGACCCCAGCCACCGCTGGCGTCCCCACCCCACTCGCCCGCGCCGCCTAGTGTGGGTCGCACCACCGATGAAGCGCCGCCGCCTCGTGTGAGGGGTGCGGCGCTTCGTCATCCTGCACAAAAGGCGGCGGCGCTTCCCATTCCCTAGGTGTGGGGTGCCTTCAGCAGGAGGTCGCCGTATGGATCTTGTTACAAAGGCTCGACAATGGTTAAAATAGAGGATGGCTCATCACTCGCTTGCGTGTTGTACTGGCGTTTTTGTGTATTTTTGTGGAAACCACTCATGTTAAGGAAGGTGCGTGTCATGGCTGATCTTTCTCAACCCCCACCCGTTCGTCCAGCGTCACCCATCGAGGACGGGGTGCGGCGCTTCGGGGCCTCGCTCGCGGCCAATCCGGGGCGATGGCTGCGGCGCATCCTGCTGACGGTGGTGGGGCTGCTCGTGCTGGCGGCCATCATCTTCACCATCGTGGGGCGGCTCAACCAACCCGCCGCGCCGAATGCCTTCTATACCCCGCCAGCGCCACTGCCCAGTGGCCCACTGGGGACGGTCATCCGCTCTGAGCCGCTGACGAATCTGCCGGATACCGTGCATGGCTGGCGCATCCTGTACCTCTCGACTGATCCCGCTGGCAAGCACGCTGCCGTGAGTGGGCTGCTCTTCGTGCCGACGACGCCCGCCCCGGCGGGGGGACGCAACGTGGTGGTGAACGCGCATGGCACGACCGGTGTCGCGCGCAACTGCGCCGTCTCGCTGCTGGGGGGCGATTATTCGCTGTATATCAATGGCTTCGCGGCCTTTATGCAAGCGGGGGACGCGGTCGTCGCCACGGATTACGAGGGGCTGGGTGCGCCCGGCACCATGGCGTATCTGATCGGCCAATACGAAGCGTATAACGTGCTGGATAGCGTGCGTGCCGCGCACCTTTTTGCCCCGGCTGAGGCTAGCACCAACTATGTCGTGACGGGTCAGTCGCAGGGGGGACAGGCGGCGCTTTTCACCGGGGAATACGCGGCGCAGTACGCGCCGGACCTGCACCTGTTGGGCGTCGCGGCGACTGCCCCGCCCAGCGACCTCGCCCAGCTTTTCGCGGCGGGCATCGGCAAGCCTGCGGGCAACATCTTGGCGGCCTATTCGCTGACGCAGTGGTCCCAGGTCTATCCGCAACTGGCGCTAGACCAGATCGTCAAGCCCGTCGCGCGCCCGGTCATTCGCAACATCTCGACCTATTGTCTGCTCGATGCTGGCCACCTGATCGCCATCGCCCCGCAGGCGCTGGCGCTGAACGTCGTCTTCCTTAGCAACGCTCCCTGGCAGACCGAACCGTGGAAGACCGAACTCGCGCAGAACTCTCTAGGGAATATGCCCATCCATGAGCCGCTCTTCATCGGCCAGGGGTCGGCGGATCTGCTGGTGCTGCCCACGGTGACGGCGGCCTATGTGCAGCATCTCTGCACGACGGGCGAGCGCGTGGCCTTCACCAGCTACCCCGACGCCGACCATAATGGCGTCGAGTCCGCCGCGACCAATGACGTGACCGCCTGGGTCGCTGATCGCTTCGCCGACAAGCCCTCGCCCAGCACGTGCGGGTGAGAGGCGCATTCCCAACAGCGGAGCCGGTGAGTGCCGCCTCGCTGTCTATGGAATCGTATGCCGCAGCACCAGATCGATGCAGCCGACGGTGAGGGGCACCAGTACCCCCACGAAGACGAAGAGCGGGCGCGGCGCTTGCGCTGGATCGCGCAGCACCGTGCCGATGCCCTCGCCCAGCCGCGCCCCCAGGATGACGACGCCCGCCGAGGCCAGCGCCACGGGTAACACCCATGGCCCCGGCGCGTAGGTCGCCGCCGCCAGCAGCCCAAAGATGCCCCCAGTGATGCCCCAGGCGAACCAGCGATTCAGGGGTAATGCCTGTAGCCCCAGCAACACCAGCGCGGCGACGATGAGCGGCACGGGCAGCGCCAGCGCGACGCCGCGCGGGATGTCCGCTT
>JBBQSR010000319.1:0-5045 GCA_038234855.1 Ktedonobacterales bacterium
GGGTGGGCGCGCAGACCCTCACCGCCACGGCTAGCAGCCCCGCTTATTTTCGTTTGGCGGTCGATAGCGCGACGGGGGTGGGGCTGCACGGCTACGCCATCAAGGTGTGCCAAAATGCCCTGGTCGCGCCAGGGTGTGGCAGCGGTGGCGCGACGGTCGCGCCCTGGAACGCCGCGACGGTGCAATTGGCTGGTGCCGCGCACCAACTCTATCCGCTGATGAAAGTCCCCGCCGCCTTCGCTGGTCGCCAGATCACCGTCGGCCTTTACAACCCTGGAACGGGGAGCGGTACGGTGACGGTGCGGCTCGTCCCGCCCGCGAGTGGTGGCACCGTGGCGTATCCCGCCTGGGCGCGGATGACCACCGTCAGCGGCATGCCCGCCATCCAGACTTCGCTGCTGGGCGACAATCGCTACCACGGCAAGTGGGTGCGCCTGACGGTGACGTTGCCGCCCGATTATGCTGGCGGCCAATGGCAACTCGCCTGGGATAGCACCGCCGCGCCCGCCACGACCGCCCTGATGACGGTTACAGCGACGCTCATCGGCAAGCCCATGCAACTGCTGGCGGGCTAATCCGCCGTGCGCCGCACGACCGCCACAATGAAGAGCGCCAACAAGACATCACCGATCAGCGATTCCCCGATGCCCACGAAGGCCAATCGCGCCTGTGTGTGCGTCAGGAAATAATTGAGGCTCGCGCTCGTGAAGCCACTGAGCGCGACCACCACCGCTTGCGCGCCGCCCAGTCCGCCCAGCGCCATCTGAACGAGGGCCACGAGGGCGATGAGCGCGGCGGACCATGCCGCCACACGCCCCGGCTCGTCCCCATTCCCGATGAAGATGAACCGTGCCGATGCCGCGATGCCGCCGAGCGTTCCCCGTGGCACCGTGCGCCGTTGCAGCGTCCGCGCCCGGTTACGCAGCCGCCGCAAGCTGCCCGCATCGACGGCCTGGGTCGCGGCCAGCGCGGCGCGCAGTCGCAGCAGGCCATCCGTCGCGACCGTCAGTGCTTGGGCGCGGGCGGTGTGCTCGGTCAGCGCCGCCGCCCCGCGCTCGTCGCCTGTGGGCTGGCGTGTCAGGGCGGCAAGGTCCGCCACGCGCGTCAGGTCCACCCCATTCAGGTCGATCAGGCCCAGCCGCGCCCCAGCGAGTCGGACGCCCGCGAGCTGCGCGCCCCGCAACCGTACACCGCGCAGATCGGCGTCACGCAGGTCCGCCCCGTAGAATGACGCGTCGTCGCACCATGCGCCCTCCCACGTGGCACCCGAGCCGTCCACATCGTCGAGCAGTGCGCGTTCCAGATGCGCGCTGCGGAGGTCGGCGCGGGTCAGTTTCGCCGCGCGCAGGTCACTGTCGGGCATGCGCGCGGCGACGAGTTGCGCACCGAGCAGCGATGCCTCGTGCAGGTCGACGTGGTCCATCTGTGCCATCGAGAGGTCGGCCCCGTCGAGGTTAGCGTTCGAGAGGTCTGCCTCGGCGAGCCAGCACTGGCGCATATCGACCCCCGCCAGGTGCGCGCCCGCGAGCCGTGCGCCCCGCATGCGCGCCATCGTGAGGTGAGCGCCTTCCCACTGGGTCATGCGCAGGTCGGCATCCGTGAAGTGCGCGAAGAAGCAATCCGCGCCCCGCAGATCCGCGCCATGCAGCACGGCCCCCTCTAGCCGCGCCTGGCGCAGCCGCACCCCGCGCAGATCGACGTTGACGAGATTCGCTTGGCGTAGGTCCACGCGTGGTCCGGGGGCGTCATCCACGACCCAGCCATGGTCGGTGATGAGCCAGGCGAGGTCGGTCGCGTCGAGTTTCGCCCAGGCATAGGGCGGTCGCGCGGCGGCTTCATTCGCCGCGCGCAGAGTGCGCAGTTCGGCTTGACGGTCGAGCGATGGGGTAACGAGGGGCGCGGTCATGGGGTACCTCATTGGCGCGGCGAGATTGTGTACAAAGGCGTCCGGCTGTATCCTACCGTACCGCAGACGCGATAGCAAGGTGTGCTCGTGTTCGGGCGAGCAACCGCTTTGGCTTAGCCCGTAAGTCCGGGGCGCGGCGACGCGATTCGCTCGCCGTGCACGCCGCGATGTGGACGTGTCGCCACGAAAGCGCGCGACGCGGATCGCCGCCAATGCACAGGGGGAGGCGCACGATTGGTGAAATGTGAGACGTCGTCACGTGTCGCGACAAGCGGGCTGAACGCGCTGATCGCTATGTTATACTCGCAGTGAACACGGGAAGGCGACCTTCCCTTATGAATGGTAAAGGAGCAACACCCATGGCATCGGTGAACAAGAATGACCTGATCAAGAAGGTCGTGGTCAAGACGAGCAAAACGAACAAAGATGTGACCGAGATCGTCAACGCGACCCTTGATGCGATCCGCGAGACGTTGGAGGCCGGGCACGAGGTGCGCTTGATCAATTTCGGGGTCTTCGCGGTGCGGGAGAGCGCCGCCCGCACAGGGGTGAACCCCAAGACCCGCGAGAAGATGAACTTCCCCGCCAAGATGCGCGTGCGCTTCGCTCCGGGTAAGGAACTCAATGATTCCGTCGCCAACGCGAAGCCACAACCCTAGCGGCAACCACGGCAACCACCACTAGCATCGCTTTCCGACAGGGAGGCGATGCTTTTCTGTGTGTCGGGGTCCCTAGATCGTCAGGCGCAGATGGCGGCGTACCACATGCATGAGAATGGTGAGGTTGACGGGCTTGCGCAGCAGCACGCCATCTTCGATGCCGCTGTCATGCAGCTCATAGGCCGTCGCGCCCGAGATGAAGATGACCGGGATGTTCATCGTCTCGACCCGTTCGCGCAGGCGGTGAAAGATGGCGCTGCCGTTCGTGCCGGGCATGCGCAGATCCAGCAAGACGAGGTCGGGGGGAAAGGCGTCGATGGCTCGGAGTGCCTGGGTGCCATCGGTGATGACGCGCACCACCCACGACGTTTCGCCTTCCAGTTCCAGGGCCTCGCGGATGAGCGTGGCCGAGGTGAGGTCATCCTCGATAATATAAATGTGTTTGACGGCGGTATCGGTAGCAATCATGGGCGGAACCTCTCTCGCTTCCTGCGGAAGGCGACAGGCATTTGTCCTCATTGTAGCAGAGGCCGTTTCCCTGTTCAGCCCCGTTGCGCCCAGGCGCAGCCAGGCCTGTAAGGTCATTCTTCATGATATGCATGCATACGGCGCGGCTAGCCAAGAAGTACCGATCAGCCGCCCACGTTCCCTGTGGAACCCTTGGCCTCACTCTGACTCGCTCGCAATAGTGACACTGGCACGGTGAGCGAACCAACGGGCGGGCTTCAGCGCGGTGATCTGGCCGTGTTTCCCCCGAAACTATTGTTCTTCCCAAGCGTGTTCAAGAAGATTGACGTTTGAGGAGATGGCGAACTTGAAGAGGTATTTGATATGGCATCGACCTGCGATGGTGATGCTTTTGGGCACCAGTATCATCTTTTCTGCATGCCAGCGTGCCACTAGCACGACCGCATCGCCGCCCAGTGGGGGAGCTGCTGGCATCGTCACCACGCCCGTTGCTACCACGGGCTGTGGGCGTTCGTCCCCCGCCGCTGCGGGGATGACCGCTGATTTTCCCCTTGTGTCTGGGGGTGTGACGCGGCCCTATCGTTTGCATATCCCGCTGGGGTACCAGCCAAGCAAGATGACTCCGTTGATCCTCATCTTTCATGGATTTCGAGGCTCTGGCGCACAAGTAGAAGACAATTCGCAGTTTTCGCCCTTAGCGGATCAACAGGGATTTTTGGTTGCCTATCCCCAAGGGGTCGCGGGCAAAAACGGCGAAGGGGAGTGGAACACCGGGCAGCCCAATGCGCTCCCCCTCAATGAGGTGTTGTTTGTGAGCGATCTGCTGACCACCTTGCAAACATCGTTGTGTGTGGATGCCCAGCGCATCTTTGCTGGGGGTATCTCGAACGGTGGTGGCATGACGGGCCTGATGGCGTGCACGCTGTCGGCGCGCATCGCCGCCTTCGCTGCGGTTTCTGGGGCGTTTTATCCGCCAGAAAGCACCGACTGCCAACCCACTCGCCCCGCCCCGATCTTGGAATTTCATGGCACGGCGGATGGTATCGTGCCCTATGGCGGGAATAACACGTTTCCTCCGATTCCCCAATGGCTGCAAACATGGGCAACGCGCGATGGGTGTGCCAATGGTCCAGCGATGTTCTTTCAGCAACAAGATGTCATCGGCGAGCAATGGGCAGGATGCCAATTGTCCACGGTGGTGGTGCATTATCAGATTCACGGTGGGGGGCATGGCTGGCCTGGCGGCACAAAAACAAATGCCACGGGTGGGGGGGTAATCACGCTCACCATCAGCGCGACCGACCTCATGTGGCAATTCTATCAGACGCATCCGCTGCACATCGCTGCGTGATGTCGCCTAGACTCCTGACTGACACACCATCTCAGGCGTTCGAGAAGAGTTCCAGATTGGTGCCTGCCAGGAAGCGCCCCGCGTCGCTGACCATGAAGGCGACGATGCGCGCCATGTCGCTGGGCGTCATGCCAGGGTGCAGTTGCGGCGCAGCCTGGCGCAGCATCGGCGTATCCACCGCGCCGGGGCTGACGGCCATCACGCGGATGCCGTAGGGTTGGCCCTCTACCGCCAGCGCCTCGGTCAGCCCCGCCACGGCGAACTTCGAGGCGACATACGCGCTGAGGCCAGGAAACTTCTCCACGTTCTTGACGCCCGACAGCGACGAGAAATTGAGGATCGTGCCGCCGCCGTGCGTGGCCATCTGGCGAAACGCCGCCTGGCAGCAGAGCATCAGCCCGCGCAGATTGGTGTTGAGCACCGCGTCCCACTCCGCCAATTCGAGTTCGATGAACGGTTTATTGACGACCAACCCCGCCGCGTTGATGAGGATGTCGCATGGCCCCATCTCCGCCAGCGTCTGGGTGAAAGTCGCCTCGACCTGCGCGGGATCGCTGATATCGGAGGCGATAGCCAGCGCCTCGCCCCCGTTCTGGTGCACGCGAGCCGCGACCTCCGCCAGCAGATCCCGCGAACGTGCTACCAGGGCGACCCGCGCGCC
>JBBQSR010000320.1:0-5006 GCA_038234855.1 Ktedonobacterales bacterium
GGCTCGTCGGCGGTGGTCATGGCGTGCCTTCCTCCCTCGTGTGTGGCGTTGCCCCCATTGTACCGCCCCGTGCGCCCGACCCGCACAGCGGACGCCCCTCAAGCGGAGTGGCACCTCGCATGCTGATGGTCCCTCGACTGCTGCACGCCTGAGTGTGGCGGCACATCCATTCAACGGATATCGGAGGCTTCCCCTTTGCCCAAAGCTACCAGCCGCAATCTCTATTTCCTCGTCATCGGCCTGTATGTCATCGCCTTTGGGGTGCCCCTGTTGACGGGGGCCACGTATACTGCCTCGGGCACATTCCAGGGCGGTTCAGCGGTGATCGACACCATCTCGCCGTTCATCCGGCTCATCGCGGGCATCATCGCCCTTGTGGCGTATATCGGGGCGCTCGTTCGTGTGGGGCAGTTGCAGCGGTGGGGCTGGCTGGTCGCCATGCTCCCCATCACCCTGGGCATCGGCTATCTCATTTACCTCTTCGTCGGACCCACGACACCCCGCACCGCGTAAGCGATGCAACCACCAGGGGTCGCCGTACAGTGATATACGGCGACCCCGTAGCCGCCAGCGTCGCCTGCTTTCGATGCATGCAAAAAGGTTGGGGATGCGCTCTGACGTTTTGTACTGAGAAGCGGGCAGTGAAACCATGAGCACACGGAATGGCTGAGCATCGTTTATCACATCTCAGATGACTCAAAGATCCTTTACCTATATGCCATATTGTCTTAGCGTGCCATTCATCATGGCGCTGTACAGAATGAGGGGATCAGCGGACGGATCTCTTTGGTGAGAAGCCAGCCGCCCAGCGCGCATGAAGGGATTCCCCATTCAGGAATCCTGCAACGAAGGGAAACCGAGCAGATGCACCTTGGAGCCTTTTCCATCAGTCTGGCCGTCAGCGACATCGCCGCGTCGCGCGCGTTCTACGAAAAACTGGGATTCCAAGCGGTCGATGGTGACGCGACACAGAATTGGCTGATTCTACGTAACGGCGAAACAACGGTTGGCCTGTTCCATGGGATGTTTGAACACAACATCCTGACATTCAACCCCGGTTGGACGAGCCAGGCAGAGCCGCTCGACGCGTTCCAAGACGTGCGGGAAATCCAGCGGCAGCTTAAAGCGGCGGGGCTGGCGCTCACCTCGGAGGCCGACGAGTCCGTTGCCGGTCCGGCGAGTCTGACGTTGGTTGATCCCGACGGCAACACCATTCTCATCGATCAACACGTCGCGTGACCGCCATCTGTGCTGAGCCGACGATCTCTTGCTTTTACGTGGCGGGGTATGCCGCGCAAGACGCAAAAGAACCGCGCCGCCTCCCAACAGACGTTAGGAGGCGGAGTGGCGCGGTGACGGGCTCGCTCAGTCCATCATTTGCGGATGGGCGTGCTCGACCTCCGTGATGGTGTCTTTGGCGGGGAGGGTCGGCACCTTGCCATAGATCGGCGTCAGCCACTCGGCGTATTCGGGGCGGCGACCGCGCACGACATCGCCATAGAGCGCCTGCATGGTGGCGGAGAAGGGGCCGATGCCGCCCGCGCCGATGACGCGATGATCGACCTCTGTGACGGGGGCGACCTGCGCGCCCGTACCCACCATGAAGATCTCGTCGGCTAGGTACAGCTCGGTGCGGTCGATGGTGCGCTCACGCGTGATGCACTCCATCTCGCGCTGTGCCAGCTTCATCACCGTGTCGCGGGTGATGCCGACCAAGATGTTTTCCGTCGCGCCGGGGGTGTGCAGTTCGCCATTCATCACGAGGAAGATGTTTTCGCCGCTCCCCTCCGAGACGTGGCCGTCGGCGTTGAGCATGATGGCCTCGCCAAAGCCATTCAGGTTCGCTTCGGTCTTGGCCAGCGCCGAGTTGACGTAGCCACCCGTCACCTTGGCCCGCGCGGGGATCATGTTGTCGTCGATGCGTCGCCACGACGAGACGCCGCAAGTGATGCCCGTGGTGGGGACGTAGTCGCCCATCGGCACCGCGATGATGTAGTAGTTGTCTTGCAGCCCATGCAGCTTGACACCGATGATCTCATCGGCTTTGTAGACCATGGGGCGCAGATAGATGTTTTCGTGCCAGTCGTTCTTGCGGATGAGGTCGATGGTTTGCTGCACCAATTCATCCGGCGTGAAAGCCAGCTTCATGTTCAGGATGCGGCAAGAACGGTGGAGGCGCTCGAAGTGTTCGCGCACGCGAAACAGGTAGATATCCTCGGTATCGGGATTCCAATATCCCCGAATGCCCTCGAAGCAGCCGGTGCCATACGAAAACCCGTGCGTCATGATGCTGACGCGGCCCTTGCTGGCCGGAACGATGGCCCCGTTCATGATGACATACTTGGCGTCCATTGTTTGTGGTGGTGCAACGCCTTTGTTGCACGTCCTCCTTCGTGGAACTGACCAACGCGCTACGGTGTGACCCGCTCGCGTACCCGACGCACGCGGCACTGCTATTATAGCATCGCGCCGGGCACGCGACCAGGGACAATCCGCACAAAACCCGCAGATCTTTCCCGCGGAATGGCAATGTTGTACCGCATGCCCGCTCGTGCTATACTGCCGCCAACAGCACACAGGAGGGCAAGCGATGGCATCGGTCAACATCGTGCAAGCAGAAGAGGTGAGCCAGGTCATCCGCGCCTGTCTGGCCGCCTCGCGCGCCTGGGACGGAGCGGCGCTGGCGCAGATCTTCGCCAGCGATGCCCATGCCGTCCATTTCGGGACGGCGGCGGATGAAACGTACATCGGCGGCGCGACGTATCTGAAGGCGATGGAGCACCAGCACACGGCGACGATCCCCGACATGGCCTTCGACTTCTTGCCGGGCAGCCCCGTGGTGCAGGCGCGCGACAACGTCGCCTGGGTGGTGGGCGAGGCGCGCATCAGCGGCACCACCGCGCACCATCGCTACTTCCAGTTCCACACACGCGTCACCTTCATCCTCGAAAAGGTCGGTGACGTGTGGCAGATCGTCCACAGTCACTATTCGATTGGTGTGCCACAGCCCGCGTGATCTCGCTACAATAGTGGGGGAGGACTTCGCCATGCCAACCCCCGCACCCTTGCCCGCCCCGCGCCGCTTCACCGGCCCCGACGCGCCCGACCGCGCCGAAGTGGACCGCTGCGTGCGCTGTGGCCTGTGCCTGCCTCACTGCCCCACCTACCGCGAGACACTGCGCGAAACGTCCTCGCCGCGCGGGCGCATCCACCTGATCCAAGCGGTCGATGATGGCCGCCTGGACCTGCTGAACCCCGGCTTTGTCGCCCAGATGGGGCAATGCCTGGACTGCCGCGCGTGCGAGGCGGTGTGCCCCTCTGGCGTGGCGTATGGGCATCTGGTCGAGGCCGCGCGCACGCAGATCACCCGCGCCCAGGCCGACCACCCCACGACCCGCGCGCTGACAACGCTGGTGCGGCTGGTGTTTGGCGACCTACGGCGCTTCCATCGCTTCGCTGGGCTGGTGCGCGCGGGGCAGCGGGTGGCCCCCCCGCGCATCTCGCGGAGGGAGGGGGGTGATCGCGGTGCGGGCATCCTCGCGCGGGGACAAAGGTTGTGGAACGCGCGCGGCTTGTTGCCGCCGATGCCTGATGCGTTTTTCTTTCCCGAGGGGCAGCGATACGCGTCCCTCGACGGGGTGACGGGCAAGCCGAGCGTGGCACTGCTGGCGGGGTGTGTGATGGGCACGGTCTTCGCGCCGACAGACCGGGCGACGGTGCGGGTACTGGCGGCATGGGGGCACCCGGTCAGCGTGCCAGCGGGGCAGGGGTGCTGCGGGGCCATCGCCACACATACGGGGCTGCCTGATGACGCGCGCGACCTGGCACGGCGCAACATCGCCGCCTTCGAGGCGAGCGGGGCCGACCTCGTCGTCAGCAACGCGGCGGGCTGCGGCGCGGCGCTCAAAGACTATGGGCACCTGCTGCGCGACGACCCCGCGTGGGCCGAGCGTGCCCGCCGCTTCAGCGCCCGAGTGCGCGATGTGACCGAATTGCTGGCGGCGGGGCTGGATGACGACATCCGGCGGCGGTTGCAGCCGATGCCCCTGCGCGTCACGTATCAGGAGCCGTGCCATCTGGCGCACGCCCAGCGCATCAGCGCCGCGCCGCGCCAGTTGCTGCGCGCCATCCCCAATCTGGCGTTGGTCGAGATGGAGGACGCGGCGCTGTGCTGTGGCAGCGCGGGCATCTATAATCTGACGCAGCCCGCGATGGCCGCGCAGTTGGGCGCGCGCAAGGCCGCCAGCATCCACGCGACGGCAGCCGACCTCGTCGTGACCGCCAACCCCGGCTGCCAGATGCAGATCCACGCGAGCCTCGGCGACGGTGCTTCCTCCCCCTCCGTGCTGCACATCATCGACCTGCTGGATGCGTCGCTGCGGGGTACATCACCAGGGCAAGTCGTAGCGACGCACCCATAGGACATGCGCGCGAGGGCTGCCAGTGGAAACCGCGCCTGAACGCTGCGGTGAGGTGATCGCGTATCGCTTCCGTCAACGATGGATTCAGAAGAATGTGCTACCTCACCGTACATCAGCCGCCCCTCGGCACATCCTATGCTTGCAATCCCATGCACAAGATGTTAGCATGGATGGGTGACGCCGGGACGCGTCTGATGAGGGAACGAGATGGATCTCTGGTGGTTAGCGCCCCACCCGACCCTGGCGGGGATGCTGGACGGGCTGTTGCCGAACCTGCTGGTGGCGGCGGTCACGGGCGGCTGCGCCATCGCGGCGGTGCTGTGGCTGGCCAAGAAACGCTGGGAACCCGCCCTGAATCACCTGACCAGCGTGGTCGACCGCGAGATGCAGGGGGCCGAGCGCGCGGCACAGGCATTGCAGCAACGCGCCAGTGCCCAGGCGCAGCGTGGCCACCGCCAGCAAGCCTCCGTCCATGGGGCCATCGCGGGCGTGCGGGCGCTGCAAAACCTCACCGAGGAGTTGGACCAATGCGCCACCGACCTCAACCATCTCGCGCAACTGATGGCGCAAGAGACGCATCGGCCC
>JBBQSR010000321.1:0-5000 GCA_038234855.1 Ktedonobacterales bacterium
TAGCCCCGCCAGTGGTGCGGCCAGGAAGATCCCCCCCGTGTTGGGGAGCGTGTGCAGCCCAGAGCCGAGGGCACTGAAACCCTGCACCTCTTGGAAGTATTGTGCCAGGAAGAAAACGGTGCCCAACAGGGTAAAGCCCACGACCAGCGCCGCGATATTCGCCGCCGAGAAGAGCGCCACGCGGAAGAAGCCAAGCGGCAACATCGGCTCGCTGGTGCGCATTTCTACCAAGAGAAAGCCGACGATGCACACGCCTGTCACGCCGAACAGGCCCAAGATGAGCGGCGACGTCCAGCCCCGCGCGTTGCCCTCGATGAGCGCGTAGGTCAACGCCACCAACCCGCCGACCGTCAGCACCTGCCCTGCCAGGTCCAGTCGATGCGCGGCGGGGTTGCGCGATTCCCCCAACGCGCCCACGCCCAGCAGCAGCGCCAGCACACCAATGGGGAGGTTGACGAAGAAGATCGCTTGCCAGCCAGATGCCTGAATGAGCGTGCCACCGATGAGCGGCCCCGCCGCCAACGCGATACCCGACACACCCGACCAGATGCCGATCACCTGGGCGCGCTGACGCGGCTCTGTGAAGGCCGCCGCCAGCACCGACAGGCTCCCCGGCGAAAGCGCCGCACCACCGATGCCCTGAACCACGCGCCCCGCGATCAGCCACCCCAGCGTCGGCGCGAAGCCGCACAGCGCCGAGCCGATGGTAAAGAGCGCGAGTCCCGCCAAAAAGACCCGTTTGCGCCCAAAGCGGTCGCCCAGCGTGCCCGCCGTCAGCAGCAGTGCCGCGAAGGGCAGCGTATACGCATCTACCACCCATTGGAGGTCGACGAGTTGTGCATGCAGATCGCGCTGAATGGTCGGCAGCGCGACCGTCACGATGCTGGCATCAAGCAGCACCATAAAAAATCCTAGGCACGTGATGAGCAGGGTCAGCCACTTGCGCGTGGTCGAGGGCATCGTCGTTCTCCTTGGTGTGTCGCGATAACCATGACTGAAGTAATGGTTATCCTGATAATCATTTGCTATAATCGTTATACGAGGCGCGGTCAAGAGGTGGCGCGTCATCTTCAGGGAAAAGCGGGGGAGCACGATGATGTTTAGCTATCACGGCAAAACGGCATTGGTGACGGGGGCGTCGAGCGGCATCGGTGAGGCGTTTGTGCGCACATTAGCTGCGCGCGGGATGACGGTGATCCTGGTGGCGCGTTCTGGTGAACGGTTGGCGACGATTGCCGACGAACTGACACAGCAGCACGGTGTACGGGCCGAGGTGTTGACCTGCGACTTATCTGAGCCGATGGCAGTCGGCGCGTTGGCCGAGGCGGTACATCAGCGCGGGCTGACGGTGGATCTGCTGGTCAATAACGCGGGTTTCGGCATGCACGGACCATTCGAGGCGCTCAGCCCCGCACGCGAACAACAAGAGGTGCAGGTCAATATCGCGGCCATGGTCGCCCTCACCCATGCCTTTGCGCCGATGATGCTAGAGCGTGGGATGGGCGGCATCATCAACGTCGCGTCGGTTGTGGGTTTGCAGCCAGTGCCCTATATGGCGGTCTATGGAGCGACGAAAGCGTTTGTGCTTTCCTTTACCTATGCCCTGGCCGAGGAATATCGCGGGCGCGGCATCCGTTGCCTGGCGTTGTGTCCGGGCACGACCGCGACCGGATTCTATCAAGATGCGGGCGGCGAAGAGGTCTTCGCGCGGATGCAGATGCGCACCAGCGCGCAAGTGGTCACCACGGGGTTACGCGCCCTCGACCGGGGCCGTCGCATAGCCATCGACGGTGCCGCGAATCAGCGTACCTTTCGCCTGACCCACGCCTTACCAGATGCCGTGAGTGCACGCATCCTTGGTGCGACCATGCGACCAAAACCACGCCTCAAAACGTAGCCAGCCAGCGCGCCGTCTCGCGTGGGGTGCGCAGGTGGATCACCGCCAGATGCGCGTTCTCTGGTCGCGCCAGCATCTGCGGCATCTCGCGTTTGCGACGGCGATAGCTGCGCAGCAGCCAAAGGAAGATCGAGTCGCGGTGAAAGAACTGCACCCAAAAGCGTTCGCGGTTGTCGTGCCAGAGTGTCTCGCGCGTGTAGATGCGGCGCATGGTGCGACGCCACAAACGCGCGAAAACGATGTGGAAAGGATAGTCGAGCCAGATGATCGTGTCGGCGCGCGGCCACACGAGGTCGCGCACTTGGGAATAATTGCCATCCACCACCCAGCGGTCGCCCATCAGCACCTCAGCCACGCGGGCACGAAAGACCGCATCGGGTGCTTCGGTCCAGTTCGCCTCCCAGTGCAGCCCATCGAGTTCGACATGGGGGATGGCACGGTGTTGGCCAATAGCGGTAGCCAGCGTCGTCTTGCCAGAGCCGGTGGACCCGACAATGACGATGCGCTGGCCACAAGGGGGAAAGGCGACGGGCGGGCTATTCGCCTTTGCGCTCATCAATGGGCAGATAGGTGAGGCCGCGCGGCCCGATGTATTCGGATTCGGGGCGCATCAGGCGATTCTTGGGGGTTTGCTCCAGCACGTGCGCCGTCCAGCCCGCCACGCGGCCCACGCCGAAGGTGGGTGGGAAGAGGTCGCCCGGCAACCCCACCGCTTGCAGCAGCACAGCGGAGTAGAAATCGACATTCGTCCACAGCCGCTCGTTGGGCTTGCGGCGGTGCAGTTCATCCAGCGCGGTACGCTCGGTCTTTTCGGCCAGGGCAAACATCTCGGGCGAGGCCGCCTCACGCGCCACCTCGCGCAGGATCTCGGCGCGCGGGTCATAGGTCTTGTAGACGCGGTGGCCCAGGCCCATCAGGCGGCCACCCGTGTTGAGGGTATTCGTGATCCACGGCTCCACGTTGTCGACGGTGCCGATGCTTTGCAGCATCTTTAGCACCAGCGCGGGGGCACCGCCATGCAGGGGACCCTTCAGCGCGCCGATGGCCCCGGTGATGCTGCTGCACAGGTCCGACTCGGTCGAGGCGATGACGCGCGCGGCGAAGGTCGAGGCATTCATGCCGTGGTCCGCCACCATGTTAAGATACGTATCCATGCTGCGCACGTGGCGCGCCTCGGGGGTCTGCCCCGTCAGCATCGCCAGATAGTTGGCGGCGTGGTCCAGGTCGCTGCGCGGCTCGATGAAGGGCTGGCCGGTGCGGTTGCGGTGAAAGGCCGCCAGCACGACCGGGAAGATCGCCGTCAGGGCGATGGCCTGGTCCAGCGTCGCCTTGCCGCCGATCTTGGTCTGCGCGCCATAGGCCGAAATGGCGCTCCGCAGCACATCCATCGGGTCGGCGTCGGTTGGCAGCGCGCGGATGAGCGCCGTCACGGCCTCGGGAAGCGCGCGCTGGCTGACGAGCTTGGTCTTCAGCGCGTCCAGTTCCGCGCGGGTGGGCATGTGACCGACCCACAGCAGGTGCGCCGTTTCCTCGAAGGTGGCTTTTTGGGCAATCTCCCCGATGAGATAGCCGCGATACGTCAGGCGACCGTTCGCGCCGTCCACTTCGCTGATGGCTGTCTGCGCCACCACGATGCCATCCAGTCCGGCTTTGAACTGACCAGCAGGTACCATCTGTTCCCTCCATTGGGCGAGCTGCCCTGACAAATATGCGCTATGCTGCGGCGCTGGCACCGTCTGCGGCTACGCGGCACCATCGCCGCACAGCCCCGGTGCCAACGCGTGCGTTTCGGCTGTCGTTCCATTATAGCCCGCCCAGCCGTCCACCGTGAGCGCTAGAAGCCCTTAATTTGTCGGGATTTTCCGCACGACTGAACGGATCTTCAGCTTTACGACAGACCCAGTTCCCACTTCGCGTCCTCGGTCATCCGCGCGGTGGACCATGGCGGGTCGAAGGTCAGTTCGACGTGGCAGGTCTTGACGCCGGCGACGGCGACGACGCGCTCCTCGACCTCGGCCATCACCTCGCCCGCGACGGGGCAGCCGATGGCCGTCAGCGTCATCGTCACATCGACATGATCCTGGTCGATGGCCAGGTTGTAGACCAGCCCCAGGTCGACGATGTTGACGGGGATCTCGGGGTCATAGCATTCGCGCAGGGCGTCGTAGACGGCCTCTTCGTTCACGGTGGTGGTTGCGGTGTCTTCGGCCATGGGTGGCGTGCTCCTCTTGGCGGCGGGTGCCGCGTGTGGCGGGGACAATTCTCTTACCCCTGATCATAGCACATCTTGGCCGCCCCGGTGCCGTCATCGCGGGTCATGTGATGCCCGCTACTGTGCCGTGTGCTAGAATGGGAGAATACGCGCGCGTGCTGATGCGATCTCTCTAGAGAAGGATACCGGAACGACTGTGGCCACCGCGAAATCACGCAAGACACCCGAGCAACCATCCCAGGGGCGCAGCCCGCGCGCCACGGCGCTGCGCACCATCACCTGTGGCGAATTGACCGCCGCCGACGTGGGGCGCGCGGTCACGCTGGCGGGCTGGGTCAACCGCCGCCGCGACCATGGCAAGCTCATCTTCATCGACCTGCGCGACCGCTATGGCGTGACGCAGGTGGTGGTGGACCCCGAGCGCACGCCCGAGGGCAGTGCCGTGCTCGACACCGCCACCGAGGCGCGCAACGAATTCGTCTTGCAGGTGCGCGGCACTGTCGCCCAGCGGCTAGCAGGGACCGAAAACAAAACGATGCCGACCGGCGAGGTCGAGATCATCGCCGAGGGCGTCACCATCCTGAATCCCGCCAAGACGCCGCCCTTCCCCATCACCGACGCTATCACGGCGGATGAGACGCTGCGGCTGAAATATCGCTATATGGACATTCGCCGCCCGCTGATGCGTTCGCGGCTGGAACTGCGCCACAACGTCGCGCTCTTCATGCGCAACTTCCTCAGCGATCGGGGCTTCGTAGAGGTCGAGACGCCGATCCTGGGCCGGAGCACGCCCGAAGGGGCCCGCGACTTCCTGGTGCCCAGCCGCGTCCACCCGGCGCATTTCTACGCCCTCCCGCAGTCGCCCCAGCTCTACAAGCAGGTCTTGATGGT
>JBBQSR010000322.1:0-5000 GCA_038234855.1 Ktedonobacterales bacterium
TCATCGCGGCGGCACCCAGGCTGGGCGCGCTGGGCCTCGCCATCGATGACATCGCCCGCCAGGCCGTCATGGGCGACGCGCGCTGGCAGGGCGGCGACTATCCGCCTGACGACGGCCCAGCAGTGGGGCTGGGCATCGCGCGGATGCTGAATATGCTCACCTACACCACCGCCGCCGAGTTGGACGAACGCTTCGGTCGCGCCCCCGCCAGCCAGCCGGACCAATGGCCTACCTTTGGCCCCAGCCTGACCGTGGGGACGTATCTGCACCATCAGGCCGACAAGCTGGTAGACCGCTTCGACGCGAACGCGTATCTGTACCTGACGAGCGCGATGGACCGCTTCGACGCGGCAGCGGGGCATGGCGACGACGCCACGGCCTTCGCGCGCATCCGGGCACGGGTGCTGGCGGTGGGCATCGACAGCGACTGGCTCTACCCCGCGCGCGACGTGGCGGCGTTGGCGCAGGGCATCACTCAGGCAGGTGGCGACGCGACCTATGTAGAGGTGGCATCGCGCCACGGTCACGACGCTTTTCTCAAAGATTGGGCGCAATTCGACCGCGTCTTGCGCCCGTTCATGGCCTCCTAATCGAAAGGAATACGCCCGTGTCATTCCTCTTTCGGCGACGCAAAAACAACGACGATCCCCTCTCACAATCGCAGGTCAACGAGGCCACGCTCGACGCTGTCGGCCTGGCAGCGGACCCCGTCGCCGCCCCCACGGACCCCGCAACCGATGCCCCCGCCGCCGACCCAACGGCGACGGAGGCCGACAATCCCCTCGCTAACGTCGTTATTACCGAAGTCGAAACGCTGACCGTCACCACCCAGCACAACGATGAAGCGCCCGAATCTTTTTCATTGACCGCCGTGAGCGTCGCTGACGCCACCCCCACAGCCCAACAAGGAGACACCACCGTGGCCGACCCGACCAACACGCCCGCCCCCGCCGCGACAGACGCCCCCGCGCGCGCCCTGGCCTTCGAGACGCTGGCCCTGCACGTGGGCCAAGAGGACCCCGACCCCGCCACGCGCTCGCGTGCCGTGCCCATCTATCAAACGACCTCTTACGTCTTCGAAGATTCCGCTGACGCCGCTGACCTCTTCGCGCTGAAGAAATTCGGCAACATCTATACGCGCATCATGAATCCGACGCAAGATGTCTTTGAGAAGCGCGTGGCGGCGCTAGAGGGCGGCGTCGCGGCGCTGGCGACGGCCTCGGGCCAGGCGGCAGAGTTCCTGGCGATCATCAACATCGCCAACGCGGGCGATGAGATCGTCACCAGCAGCAGCCTCTATGGCGGCACGTACAACCTCTTCTCGCAGACCCTGCCACGCCTGGGCATCACCGCGCACTTCGTAGATGGCCGTGACCCCGAAAACTTCCGCAAAGCGATCACGCCGCGCACACGCCTGATCTACGCGGAATCGGTCGGCAACCCGCGCCTAGACATCCTCGACTTCCGCGCCGTCGCCGATATCGCGCATGCCAACGGCATCCCGCTGATCGTCGATAACACCGTCCCCAGCCCGTACCTGATCAATCCCATCAAGCATGGCGTCGACATCGTCGTGCATTCGGCGACCAAGTTCATCGGCGGACATGGCACCAGCATCGGCGGCGTCATCGTAGATGGCGGCAACTTCGACTGGGCGGCCAGCGGCAAGTTCCCCGGCCTGGTAGAGCCCGATCCGTCGTACCACGGCGTCAGCTATACCCAGGCGGTCGGCCCCATCGCCTACATCATCAAGGCGCGCGTGCAGTTGCTGCGCGACCTCGGCCCGGCCATCACGCCCTTTAACAGCTTCCTCTTCTTGCAGGGTCTCGAAACGCTGCACCTGCGGATGGAGCGCCACAGCCAAAACGCCCTGCGCGTCGCCCAATTCCTGAAGACGCACCCCGCCGTCAACTGGACGCTGTATCCCGGCCTCGAAGAGCACCCGTCCTACCAGTTGGGCAAGCAGTACTACCATCGCGGCCTCTATGGCGCGCTGGTCGGCTTCGGCATCAAGGGTGGGCTGGCCGCCGGACGCAAGTTCGTGGAAAGCACCAAGCTGCTGTCGCTGTTGGCGAACATCGGTGATTCGAAGTCGCTGGTCATCCATCCCGCCAGCACGACGCACTCGCAGCTCAGCGAAGAAGAGCAGTTCGCCACGGGCGTCACGCCTGACTTCGTGCGCCTTTCCATCGGCACGGAAAACGTCGACGACATCATCGCCGACATCGATCAGGCGCTGAAAGCCGCGACGGCCTAAGGGTTTTTGGACGCGAAAAGCACGAAAATCCACGAAAGACGCGAAAAATGGGGCAGCTTGGTGAAACAGTCTTTCCTATTGTCCTCGCTTTCATGCTTTTCGTGGGCTTTCGCGCCTTTCGCGTCCTATCTCGTCTTGTCAATCCATAAAGGAAACACTCATGCTCGTCATCAAGTTTGGTGGCACGTCGGTGGCAGATGCCGAGCGGCTGCGCGCGTCGGCACAGATCGTGTCGGGGCATGTGCGGCGCGGCGCGGCGGTGACGGTGGTGGTGTCGGCGATGGCGGGCGTCACCAACGCGCTACTCAGCGTGGCAAGCCAGGTGCTCGCCGCCGATGATGAATGGCACACGGCCCTAGGCGCGGTGGTGAGCCGCCACGAAGCCGCGTATGCCGCGCTGGGGGCCGCGCCACCGCTGCGCTTCGCCGTGCTGCGCGCGCAGATGGAGGCCGACGCCGCCGCCCTGCACCTGTTTCGCGACACCGATGCTGTCGGCCAGCGCCTCGAAGCCGCGCGCTTCTCGGGCTGGGGCGAACGGCTGATCGTCGATCTTTTCGCCACCGCCGCGCGGAGGGGCGGCCTCACGTCTGAGGCATTCGATGCCGCGCCGATCCTACTGCGTGACGGCGCACCGACAGAGTTGCCCGAACCATCGGTGCTGGCGACGCGGGCGCTGCTGGTGCCACGGGTGATGCCGCTGATCTATCGCGGTGGCGTGCCTGTGCTCCCTGGCTACATCGCGCTCGACGGCCTGGGGCAGCCCACGACGCTCGGACGCAACGGCTCGGACTACTCCGCTGCCGTCATCGCGGCGGCGTTGGGGGCCGAGGCGCTGTACCTCTATAGCGATGTGCCGGGCATCTACACCGCCGACCCACGGCTCCACGCCGACGCGACGCTGCTGCCCCAACTGAGCTATGCCGAGGTGCGCGCCATCGCCGCGAAGGGGGCCAAGGTGGTGCATCCGCGCACCATCGAGCCGCTCGCCCGTTGGCACATTCCCCTGCACCTGCGCAGTTCCTTCGCGCCCGAGGCCCCTGGCACCGATGTACTGCCTCTCGCCGAACCCACCTTCGAGGCGGTCGGCTGAGGGCCAGCGACTTCACGCGCGCTGGCGCACGTGCCAGAAGTGCACGGTCATGTCTTTGCCTCGTCGGCAGGTGCGCTAAAGGGCCGCGCGCGATGAATACCGCGCGCGGCCCCTATCTTGACGACGCTGATGGGTCGCCACCACTATTTCTTAGCGGGCATCAGGTCGAAGATCATGTCTTGGCCCAAGGGCTTGAGGGTCTTGTGGAGGGGGGCGATCTTGACGCCGTCGGCGGGCTGCACCACCAGATTATAGGTCGGTGCGGTGCCGCTCTGGCGTTGGATCTCGATGGTGTAGGTTTGCCCCTTCGCGGTGGCTTTGCCCGCGATGTGGGGCACGTGCCACTGGATCTCAAGATTCGCCACGCAGTCGCGCGGCAGCACCACCAAGCCACCATACATCAAGCGCCCCGGCTCGTCGCTGGCGAAATTCGTTGGCTCACCGAAGTTATCAGTGAAGGATGGCAGCGAACCGCTGGTCACCGCGGTCCAGTTATTATAGACATCTTGTGGGGCGAATTTGCCCGAATCACATTGCGGTGCCTGGGGCGGGGTACAGGGGAATGGCACCTGTCCCTGTGGCAAAGGCGTCGCTGTCGGCGTGGGGGTCGGCGTCGCCCCTGGCTTGGGTGGTGGTGGCGGTGGCAGGGCCTTGGGCTTGACGCAAAGTGGCTTCGCTGGGGAAGGCGAGGTCGTGAAGGTATAGATCGGCTGCACGTTTTGGTCGAAGCCCGACCCACCATCGTACTGCGCGTTCGCTGGCACATAGACGCGCACATAGTCGCGGTAATCAGGCGACTCGGTCGAGTAGAAGTGCGTAGGACGATAGTCCATCGAGATAGTGAGGTCGTGGAACGCATTACCGTCTTTATCAAGCTGTACGTTCTCATTGATGGTCGTCGCCACCGAGGTCGACTGTTTGTTGACGGCGATATTCATTTGGACGATGCTAGTGCCGTCGATGGTGGGGTTCCGATTCAGCGCGCCATCGAGGTGGTCGCGGGCCAGCAGCGACTCGATCTGCGGATTGTTGAGATAGATCTCGAGATCCTTCGTGACGAGGTCATGCCGCAGGTTATCGATGATGGCGAGCAGCGTGCTCTGGCTGGCGGAGCGCACGCGGTCTTGCAGGGCGGTCGCCACCACCGAGGTGAAACGCTTGCGGAGCGAGGTGCCTTTCACCGCCGGGCTACAGCGGTCTTGCAGTTCTCGGATCGTCTTCGAGGGGTCTTCCTGGTACTTGTGCAGGACGGCTTCCAGGTTATCCTTCGTGACGGTTTCGTTATAGCAGGCGATCTTGAGCGGACCCAGGATCTTGGGGTCGAGCAGATTCGCGATGACGATGGGCGAAAAGTGGATGTCGCCATCAATGGTCGAGCTATCTTTGCCAAGCACATCCGGGTTGTGCAATGACCCCGACGCCGTCTCCTCCTTGATGAAGGTCGACATGATCATCTTCGCCGAGGTCGGGTAGTCGCCCGACAGGTCGGCGTCGCGCATGCCATACGGCGGGAAAGGGAACCAACTGGCATAAGGCAACGGCGTATTCTGGATCAACACGGGGGTATCGCTCGACGTGAAATCGACGAAAGTGATGTCGGCCAGCGAGAGCTTGACGATGCGCCCGCCATTAACCGACAGCACGCCCCATTGA
>JBBQSR010000323.1:0-4989 GCA_038234855.1 Ktedonobacterales bacterium
TCGGCGGCGCGTATGTCGGCAACATTCCCGCGAATACCCGCCTCGGCATCCCCGCGCTGGGCCTGGAAGATGGGCCAGCGGGCGTCGCCGATGGCATGACCCAGGTGACGGCCTTCCCCGCCCCCGTTGGCGTCGCCACCAGTTGGGACACGACCTTGATGAACCAATACGGCCAGAACCTCGGCGCGGAGGAGTATGGCAAGGGTGCCAATGTCGCCCTCGCGCCCACCGTCAACATCCTACGCAACCCCGTGTGGGGCCGCAGCTTCGAGAGCCTGGGCGAGGACCCGTACCTCGTAGGCCAGTTGGGCGTCGCCGACATCCAGGGCATCCAAAGCCAGAATGTCATCGCCACGGTCAAACACCTCGTCGCCAACAACCAGGAATACCACCGCACCTCAGATAGCTCGAATGTCGATGAGCGCACGCTGCACGAGATCTACATGCCCGCCTTCCAGGCCGCCGTGCAGCAGGGCAACGTCGGCGCGGTGATGTGCTCTTACAACCGTGTCAACGACATCTATGCCTGCGAGCAGCCCGCCGTCCTGGGCGATGTGCTCAAGAGCGAGTGGGCCTTCCCCGGCTTCGTCATGTCGGACTGGGGCGCGACGCACTCGACGCTGCAATCCGTGGCGGCGGGCCTCGACATGCAGATGCCCGATCAATCCTACTTCGGCGCATCGCTGCAAACCGCCGTGCAAAATGGCCAGGTGACGATCCAGACCATCAACCAGATGGTTCATCGCATCTTGCGGACGATGTTCGCCGACGGCCTCTTTGACCACCCCACGACCGGCACTCCCAGCAGCAACGTCGCCACCCCGGCGCATGATCAATTCACCACCCAAGCCGCCGAGCAGGGCGCGGTGTTGCTGCAAAACAGCCAGAGTATCTTGCCGCTCAATAGTGGCTCGGTTGGCTCCATCGCCGTCATCGGGGCCGCTGCCTCCGCCGCGCCGATGGATGCGGGCGGCGGCAGCGCGCACGTGAACGCGCCCTTCGTGGTGACGCCGCTGCAAGGCATCACCACGCGCGCGGGCAGTGGCGTGAGCGTGCAGTACGCCCAGGGCGTCGGCGCGGGTGGGATGTTGCCCATCGTGCCGTCCTCCGCGCTGACGCCCTCCTCAGGGGGTGGCAACGGGCTGACGGGGCAATATTTCAACAACATCACGCTCACTGGCTCACCCGTCCTGACGCGCAACGATGCGAAGATCGACTTCAACTATAATGGGGCCTCGCCAGGGACGGGTGTGAACGCGACCCAATGGTCGTCGAAGTGGACGGGCACCATCACGCCCCCCGCCACGGGCAGCTACACCTTTTCGCTGACCAGCGATGATGGCAGTCGCCTTTTCATCAACGGCACTAAGATCATCGACAACTGGCGCGACCAAGCCGCGAATACCCAGACTGGCACCGTCAGCCTCACCGCCGGACAAACGGCCACGGTCGAGGTGGACTTTTATCAGGGTGGCGGTCTGAGTCAGGTGAATCTGGGGTGGCAGTACCCCGGTTCGCCGAGCCTCATCGACCAGGCCGCCCAGTTGGCCAAAAACTCCAACGTCGCGGTCGTCTTCGCCAACGATGAGGAATCCGAGGGCGGGGATCGCAGCAGTCTGAGCTTGCCCAACAACCAGGATCAATTGATCGCGGCGGTCGCGGCGGCCAACCCCCGCACGGTCGTGGTGCTCAACACCGGTGCCCCGGTCCTGATGCCGTGGGTCAGCCAGGTGCAGGGCATCGTCGAGGGCTGGTATCCGGGGCAAGAGGATGGCAACGCCATCGCCGCCGTCCTCTTTGGCGATGTGAACCCCTCGGGCAAGCTGCCCATGACCTTCCCGGCCAGCGCGTCTCAGGTGCCCGCCAACACCACCGCGCAGTACCCCGGCATCAACGACGAATCCGCGTACTCCGAGGGGTTGCAGGTGGGCTATCGCCACTACGACGCTAACAATCTGACCCCGCTCTTCCCCTTTGGCTTTGGGCTATCATACACGAATTTCGCGTATAGCAACCTCAGTGTTTCCCCCACCTCTGGCGCGTTCAACGGCCCCGTCACCGTGACGGCCACGGTCAAGAACACCGGGACGCGCGCCGGGGCGGATGTGGCGCAGGTCTACGTCACCTTCCCCAGCAGCGCGGGCGAGCCGCCCAAACAACTGAAGGGCTTCCAAAAGGTCACGCTCGCCGCTGGGCAGTCGCAAACGGTGAGCTTCACCCTGAACGCGCGCAGCTTCGCCTATTGGGACACGACGGCGCACAACTGGGTCGTCCCCCAGGGCACCTTCGGCCTCAGCGTCGGCGATTCCTCGCGCTCGCTGCCTTTGCAGGGGAGCTTTCAGGTGACGACCCCGTCCTACAACACGCTGGGCCAGGCCGATAACAACGTCGGCACCAGCGACAACAGCAATCCCACGGCGGGCAACTTCGACGGCAAGGGCTACAGCTACTCCGCGCAATCCCTGGCGGCGGTGGGGCTGACGCCCGGCGCGGTGGTGACGCACAACGGCGTATCCTTCACCTGGCCCACGGGCGCGGCGGGCCAAAAGAACAACGTCGGCACGGCGGGTCAGACGGTGATGTACGCGGCGGCGGGAAACACCCTCGGCTTCCTGGGTGCGGGAACCTTTGGCACACAGAGCGGCACGGCGACCATCACCTACACCGATGGCACCACCCAGGCTGCCACCCTCACCTTCGCGGATTGGTATGCCAACGCCCCCGCCACGGGCGATGACCTGCTCGCCACCGCCGCGAATTGGAACGTCCCCACTGGCAGCACGGCGGGCAACCATGCCGTCAGCGTCTATTACACCGCCGTGACGCTCGACCCCACCAAGGCCGTGCAATCCGTCACGCTGCCCAGCAACGCGAACCTGCACGTCTTCGCTATGGCGGTCAATTCGCTGCAAGGGGCGTATAACAACGTCGGCATCAGCGACAACAGCAACCCCGGCGCGGGCAGCCTGGATGGCAAAGGTTACAGCTATTCCGCGCAGGCCCTGGCGGCGACGGGCATGACCCCCGGCGCGGTCGTCTCGCATAACGGCGTCTTGTTCACGTGGCCCAATGTGGCGGCGGGGCACCAAGACGACGTGACGGCGACGGGCCAAACGGTGACGATGGCGGGCACCGGCACCGTGCTGGCGCTACTGGGCGCGGGCAACAATGGCACCCAGGGCGGCACCGCGACCATCCATTACACCGATGGCACCACCCAGACCTTCACCCTCAGCTTCGCGGACTGGTACGCCAACGCTCCAGCGTCGGGTGGGGAGGTCGCCGTGACCGCGACGAACTGGAACGTTCCCAGTGGCGACACCATCGGGAACCACGCGGTCAGCGTCTATTACACCGCCGTTGGGTTGACCTCGGGCAAGACCGTGGCCTCGGTCACGTTGCCCAACAACACCAACCTGCACGTCTTCGCGATGACGATCCAATAGCCACGGCACCAATTGGGCGCGCGGGGGCAGGAAGGCTGTTCCCGCGCGCCCACCCTATTTCATGCATATCGCGTTAGCCTTCCGTCCTCAATCAGCGGGGTGCGGCGGTGCCTTGCCCAGGGTATAGGACATGTCGAGCGCTAGCAGGTTGCCGCGCCGTGCCAACAATCGCTGGCGCACGCGCGACGAGATGCGCCGTTGCAGCGGCATTCCCACCATGCGGCATGTACCTCGCGTGGCAGCAGCACCGCGACGCGCTTGCCGCGATGGTCGTGGTCGTGCTTGTCCCGCCAGCCCAGGCACCCCGGTCGCATTTCGCGATGGGCGATGACCACCGCGACGACGCCGATGGTTGCCGCTAGCTCCGCCCCTCGCGTAGCATGCTGAGCGCTTTCTCGATGCGGCGCTGGCGTGTCTCGGGTGTCTTGGCCTCGGTGATGGCGAGGACGTGGCGCAGTTGATGGCTGTAGGCCAGGCCGTCGAAGGCCCGCTGGGCGGCGGCGTCGTGGCTGAGCGCCTCGGCGAAGTCGGGCGGCACCGCGACCGTGCGCGGCTCCGTATCCAGTGCGATGTCGACCTCCACCATATCGCCCGCGGCGGCACCGCTGTTGGCGCGGTGCTCGGCGCTGAGCGGCACCATGAATGCGCCGCCCATCGGCGCGACCGTGGTGCGATAGGTGTAGCCCCGCAGCGTGACGCGCACCGCTGGCCGCTTGCCCGCGCCAAGCTGCGTCACGACCGCTTCGGGGACCTCGATGCCCGTGGCGGTCTTGCCGCCCAGTTGGATGGTGGCCTGAAAGCGCAAACCGAGTCCTCCATGCTCCAGTATCGGTCAAGCGAAGTTTCTGGTGGGGTCACGCCTCACCGAGGCGATGCAGTTTGATGAAGTTGGTTTGGGCGCGGTGAGCGACGGGCATGCCCCCGGTGATGACGATCATGTCGCCCATCTGGGCTAGGCCGCTGGCGCGCAACTCTACATCTACCCATTCGATGAGCGCCTCGGTGGTGCCCAGCAGTTCACCGACCAGCGGCGTCACGCCCCACCACAGGCACAGGCAGCGGGCGACCCGCGCATCCGGCGTGAAGGCGAGGATCGGCACGCTGGGCCGTTCCTTCGAGATCAGGTGGGCCGAGGCACCGCTGCGGGTAAAGACGACCACGTAGCGCACGCGCGCCTCGTCGGCCAGGGTACGTGCGGCCTCACTGATGGCCTGGGCGGCGGTGACGGCATCCTCCGCGACGGGGTGGGCGGTGCGCCCATTGGCCTCCGTCGCCACGGCGATGCGTGCCATCGTCGCCACCGTCTCGATGGGGAAGCGCCCCACCGAGGTCTCGGCGCTTAGCATCACCGCGTCGGTGCCATCAAGGATGGCGTTGGCGACATCGCTGACCTCCGCGCGGGTCGGGCGAGGATGTGTGATCATCGATTCGAGCATCTGCGTGGCGGTGATGACGGGCAGCCGCAGCCGATTCGCCTCCCGGATGATGCGCTTTTGGATGCCTGGCACCTGCTCAAGGGGCAGTTCCACGCCCAGGTCGCCGC
>JBBQSR010000324.1:0-4987 GCA_038234855.1 Ktedonobacterales bacterium
GTCACGCTGCTGCTGGCGCTGGGGGCGATGCTGATGAGCAGCGCCATCGAGCGGCGCGTCGGCACGACGGGCATCTTAGTGCTCTCGCGCATCCTGGGCATGCTGCTGGCGGCGCTGGCCGTACAGTTCATCCTGAACGGCGTCGGGCAATACGTGGCGACGTTTCCCTAGAACGCGAAGGGCTATTGGAGAACGCCAGCGGTGGCGTGCCACTGGCCGGTCTGCTCGTCCTTGGCATACTTTTTCTCGACAGCCGACCACGCCACGCGGTGCGCGCGGGCCTCATCATGGGCATATTCGTCGAAGGCGCTGTTGTAGGCCGCACGATAGATCTCTTGGGCATGCGGTGGCAGGTGATCTCGCACGCTCGCGGGCAGTTCGCTGGTGGTTCCGTAGGGCATGGGAATCGGCTCCTTTCTCGATGCAGGACAATCATGCGAGGAAGGGGAAGCATCTGCCATACCAAAACCCTGGACCACCCAGCGCATAGCGAGTGGCGATACGGGCATCATTCTTCACGCGCGCGCTCATCGTGCCTGCTTCGTTGATGCTTGCTCGTTGCGCCGTGCCATCCGCGATGGTAGAATGGTTCCGCATTGCATCACGGCTAGCAGATGCCTATGCGGCGATAGTTTAATGTATCTCACTGCCAGTACCAGGGAAAAGAGGATGCGATGGCGCGCTCGACGGTGGCCCTGGCACGTGTCTCGCGTTTGGCCTTCATCACCGCGACGGTGCGGCTGGCGCGCTGGCGGCTGCGGCACACGTGGCGGCTCTTGTCGGGCGTGGGGCTCGGCATCGTAGTGGCGGTCATCATCGTCAGCGCGGTGCCGCTTTTCACCCACGTGGCGACGACCGCCGGGCTGCGCCGCGTCTTTGATGCCCCCCCTGGCAGTAACGGCATCACCATCAACGTCACCACGGAAAACACGCAGAGTCAGGACATTCAGCAAATAGGGAACGTCATCGATGGCGCGGTGCAGACGCACCTGGGCCACACGCTGATGGCGGGAAGACAATTTTCGCTGCAATTCCCTGAGCTGCCGGTGGTCAGCGCCCTGCATGGCGCGGTCACGGAAGCGGCGATGCAGGTCGTCGGCTATGACCCGGACCAGTTCGTGTCGCATGCGACCGTCCTCGCGGGGCGGTTGCCGCGCGCCGATGCCGCGCAGACCGAGATCGCCCTGACGACGGCCACCGCCGACGCACTAGGGGCCACGCTTGGCTCGACGGTCGTCCTGGCTGGCCCGGAGGCCCGCCCGCCCCTCAGCGGCGTCGGGCACGTGCCGCTGACGGTCGTGGGGATCGTCGCCCTCAACGGCGATGACATCTTCTTTCATCGTCTCTTCTTTGATCCCCAGCCACGCGAACACTTTTCGTCGTCGCTCATCGTGCGCGGCATCGCGGTGAATGACGCGCTGGAGCGCTTCTTGCAGTCGCCGTCAGCGACGGGGACGCTGAGCGCGCGCACGCCGCCGCAATTCTTTTGGTACTACGCGCTCGACCCCGCGCGGCTAGACGCGGACTCGCTCGGCGACGTGGTGGCTCAGGCAAATGCCTTGCAGGTCGAATTACCGAACACGCTGCTGGACCTGCAAGGCGCGCCGAGGGGCGGCGTCTCGGACGACGCGTTCCTGCGGCTGGCGGATTACCAGGCGCGCATCACCACCTTGCAGGTGCCGCTCACCTTTGTGCTCGTGTTGATCGTGGCACTCGTCCTCTTCTTCGTCAGTGTCATGGCCGAGATCGTCGTCGACCGACAAGCGGACGCGCTCGCCGTCCTGCGGTCGCGCGGGGTGAGCCGCCCCCAGATCTTTGGGGCGCTGGTGGCGCAGAGCCTCGTCTTGGGAGTGGTCGCGCTCGCGGTCGGGCCATGGCTGGCGCTCGGGGCGGTCGTGGTGCTCGCGCGCCTCGCGCTGGCCCCGGCGCACCAAAGCGCGCTCACGGTGCTGACCGCTGACCCGCTACGGACGGCGTATGCCCCGCTGGGGGTCGCGCTCGCGGTCGTGGTGGCGGCGCTGGGGGCGATGATCATCGCCATCAATCGCGCGGTCGCCGCCGATGTGCTGGCGATGCGCCGCGAATCCGCCCGCACGACGCGCACCCCGCTTTGGCAGCGGCTCAATCTAGATGTCGTGGCGGCGGTCATCGCCGTGACGGGCTATAGCCTCTACATCCTCGTGCTGAATCGCGTCAATGCCGCCGTGCAGTTCCAGTTCGGCTTCCTCGGATTGATCGCGCCATTGTTCGCGCTGTTCGCGGGGGCATTGCTGTGCTTCCGGGTGTATCCGCTGGGGCTGCGTGCGGCGGCATGGGTGGCCGCGCGGGGGCGGGGACCAGTGCCGATGCTGGCCCTCGCCCAGATGTCGCGCGCGCCGCGCCAGTCGATGCGGACGACTTTTTTGCTGGCCTTCTCGACGGCCTTTTTGATCTTCACCCTGCTCTTCGTCGCGTCCGAGACGCAGCATCTGCGCGATGTCGCGTCTTTTTCTGCGGGGGCGGATTTCAGCGGCGCACTCGCCTTTGCCAACGCGTCGCCGACGACCCTCGCTGGTGGCATGGCCCCCTATCAGCAGCTACCGGGCGTGACCTCGGTCGCCCTCGGCTATGTGGCGACGCTGCCACCAGGGGCGGGGGTCGCCACTCAGCAATTGCTGGCGGTCGATGCCGACCACTACGCGCAGGCGGCTACTTGGGACGCCCACAATTCGACCGAACCGCTGGCGGGCCTGATGGCGCGACTGGTCAGCCAGCGGGCCGACGCGAAGCGCACCGGGGTCATCCCCGCGATCCTCAATGGCGCGTTGTGGGACGCCCTGCACCTGACGCCTGGCACGACGTTCCTCCTCTCGGTGCCGGGGTACGATGGCGACAGGCTGCGGTTCCTCGCCGTCGCGCGGGTCGCGCAGATCCAGGGCATCTATGATTCGCCCCAGTTCTTGAGTGGGGGCGTCTTGGTCGATTACCAGTCCTATGCCGCCGTTTTCACCACCGCCGCCGCGACGGCAGCCGCCCAGCCAAACTTCCTCTGGTTGCGCTCCGCCTCGGATGCGGCATCCCTCACCAGCGTGCGCGCGGCCCTTACCACGAGCACGCTAAAGCTCGCGCGCCTGACCGACCGCCGCTCGCTCACCCAGGCGCTGATCACTGATCCCTTGCAGGTGGCGCTGAGTGGCATCCTGTCTGTCGGGGCGCTGGCGGCCATCGTGCTGGCGCTGGTGGGCGTGCTGACGGCATCGTGGCTCAACGCGCGCGGTCGCCTGACGAATTTCGCCGTGCTGCGGGCGTTGGGGACCGCGCCGCGCCAGATCGCGGGGGTGCTGGTCTGGGAGCAGGGCATCACCTATGGCGTCGCGCTGGCGCTCGGCGTCGGGCTGGGGATCGTGCTGGCGGCGCTGCTGCTGCCCGCGCTGGCCTTCGCCAATGCCCGCACACAGAGCGGCGATCTGATCGGCGCGGCGAATCTGCCAGCCATCGAGATGCTCGCCCCGGCGGGGACACTGGCGCTGGCGTTGGGGGCGCTGGTGGCCATCTGTGGGGGGGCGCTGGTGCTGATGACGGCGGTGGTGGCGCGCCCCTCGGTGAGCGCGACGCTGCGCCTCAACGAAGACTGACGCGCCCCAGGAGAAAGGCGATTGCCATGCACGATGCCCTCGTAACCTGTGAGAATCTGGTCAAGATCTATAAAGTCGCCGATCTGGAGGTCGTCGCGCTCCAGGGACTCGACCTGGAGGTCGCGCCCGGCGAGATGTTGGCGCTGGTGGGGGCCTCTGGCTCTGGCAAGAGCACGCTGCTCAACATCCTGGGTGGGCTGGATGTGCCGAGCGCGGGGCGCTGCCTCGTCGCCGGCAACGACCTCACGCGCCTCAGCGAGGGGCAGCGCACCCGCTATCGGCGCGCGGTCGTCGGCCATGTGTGGCAACAGAGTGGCCGCAACCTGCTCCCCGAACTCACCGTGATCGAAAATGTCGCCATGCCGCTGATCATGGGTGGTCAGCGCCAGGGGACGAGCGCCCAGCGTGCCCGCGAATTGCTGCGCTTCGTCGGGCTGGGGGCGATGCCAGATCGGCTGCCACAGCAGCTCTCGGGCGGCGAGCAGCAACGGGTGGGCATCGCCGTCGCGCTGGCGAACGATCCGGTGCTCTTGCTGGCCGACGAGCCGACCGGGGAGCTAGACTCGACGACGGCGGGCGAGGTGCTGGCGCTCTTGCGCGACCTGAATCAGCGACTGGGGCTGACCATCGTCTTGGTGACGCATGACCCAGCCATCGCCGCTGGGGCCGACCGCACGGTCGCCATCCGCGATGGCCGCACCAGCACCGAGACGGTGCGGCGCGACGCCCCCATCGCCGCGCGCGATGCGCAGCGGGCCAGCGCCGTCATCGGCCTGCCAGGGACGACCCACCGCGAATCGGTCCTGATCGACCGCGTGGGACGGCTGCAACTGCCCAAAGAAGCCATCGACCGCATCGCCTTCGCCGGGCGTGCCGACGTGCGCATCGTCGGCGACCATGTGGAGCTGTGGCCAGTCGTCGATGATTCGCTCACCTTCGCCGACACGCAGCCGCAACGGCGCATCCCCCGTTAGAGAGGAAACCACCCATGCAACAACCGCTGACGAATCCACCACCGACCATCGTAGATGCCCGTGGCATCACCCGCGTCTTCTTGGCGAAGAGCGGTCCGGTGCAGGCACTGCGCGGCATCGATCTGCGCATCTTACCAGGCGAGATGGTCGCGCTGCGGGGCCGCTCTGGCTCTGGCAAGACCACGCTGCTCAACATCTTGGTTGGCCTCGACGACCCCACTGAGGGATCGCTGAGCGTGCTGGGCCAGCCGCTGGGGGGCATGCCCGAAGCCGCGCGGGCACGGCTGCGACGCGAGGGCAGCGGCATGCTCTTTCAGAATGCCCACCTCTTCCCTGCGCTCACGGCACAGGAAAATGTCGAATTGCCCCTGCGGCTGGCCAAGATGGCCCCGCCAGAGC
>JBBQSR010000325.1:0-4971 GCA_038234855.1 Ktedonobacterales bacterium
TCCACGCCGATCCTGCGGAACTCTTTGATGGCGAGCGGGCCGGTAATGTCATTCGCCATCACGATGTCGGCGCGGACGTCCAGCATGTCGCCGGGGGCGACGCGCGCCCGTCCTGCGTGGCTCGCCAACAGCTTCTCGGCCATCGTCATGCCCGCGCCCTTGCGCGCGCTGGATCGTTTGCCCTTGGCAGCGGTCATCAGGCCACCCCCTCTTTCACGATTTCCGCCTCGGTCATGGGCGCGTCGCTGACATCGGGCACGCTGCTGGCCGTCATGGCGAGCTGGCGCAGCACGTCGTCAGTGGCGCTCTTGTGTTGGTCAACATACGCGATGAAGGCAGTATAGGCGCGTTGCAGCGCCGTGCCGCGCAACCGAATGCCCATCTGGCGCAGGTGTGCGTCGAAGCCGTGACGGCCCGAATGCTTGCCCAGCACCAGCCGCGTGCGCTCCCAGCCGACCGCGTGCGGGTCCATGATCTCATACGTCCCCGGATGCTTCAACATGCCGTCCTGATGAATGCCCGCTTCGTGGGCAAAGGCATTCGCGCCGACGATGGCCTTGTTGGGCTGCACGGGGATGCCGGTGATCTGGCTGACCAATTGGCTAGCGGGGACGAGCTGCGCGGCGACGACGTTGGTGGTGCAGCCAGTAAAGCCGTCGGCGCGCGTTTGCAGCGCCATGGCGATCTCTTCCAGCGCGGTGTTGCCCGCGCGCTCGCCCAGGCCGTTGATCGTCACCTCGACCTGATCGGCCCCGGCGGCGATGGCGGCGAGGGTGTTGGCGGTCGCCATCCCCAGGTCGTCGTGGCAGTGGGCGCTGAGCGTCACGCCCTCGATGCCGACGACGTGCGTGCGCAGATAGGTCATCAGCGCGGCGTACTCGTGCGGCATGGCATAGCCCACCGTGTCGGGCGCGTTGACGACGCTGGCTCCCGCGCGGATGGCGGTGGCGAAGACCTGCACCAGGAAGTCCCAATCGCTACGGGTCGCATCCTCCGCCGAGAACTCGACGCGGGTGAAGAACTGCCGCCCATACGTGACCATCTCGGCGACGCGCTGCACGACCTCCGCGCGGGTCATGTCGAGCTTATATTGCATGTGCAGGTCAGAGGTCGCCAAGAAGATATGCAGCACGGGCTGCTCGGCCTCGCGCAGCGCCATGTAGCAGGCGTCGATGTCGGCCTTGTTGGCGCGGGCCAGCCCCGCGACGGCGACGCCGCGCACGCGCTGGGCGATGGCCTGCACCGCCGCCAGATCGCCGGGCGACGACGCGGGGAAGCCCGCCTCGATCACATCAACGCCCAGCCGCACCAATTGATCGACCACCTGGAGCTTTTCGGGCAGGGTCATGCTGGCCCCCGGCGATTGCTCGCCGTCGCGCAACGTCGTATCGAAAATCTGGATGGTACGCTGCTGGCGCGGACGCGGCACCGCGTTGGCCGCGACCAGCGCACCAATGGACTCGACTTCCATCGGTTCGTAATGAATGGGATCTTGCATCATGGTTCGCCTCACATCTTGCCCAGGGCAAGGGGTATGAAAAGGGCGACCGATTTAGCGGTCGCCCGATGTAACAGGTTGGCTGGCGTTGGCCGTGGCGGGGGTCGCGGTCGGTGCGGCGGCGGGCGTCATCTCAGGTGCGGGGGTCGCTGATGTCGCGGTTGCAGCAGCAGCAGCGGCGGGGGCGGGCTGCGTGCCGGGCTGCAACCACGACATCATCCCGCGCAGTTCCGCGCCGACCTGCTCGATCTGGTGTTTGCGGGCGTTGCGGCGCATGGCGTTGAAGCTGGGCCGACCCGCCTGGTTTTCCAGGATCCACCGCTTCGCGAAGCTGCCATCTTGGATGTCGGCCAGCAGTTGGCGCATGGTGGCGCGGGTGTGTTCGTCGATGACGCGCGGCCCAGCGGTGTAGTCGCCATACTCCGCGGTGTCGCTGACCGAGTAGCGCATATAGCTCATGCCGCCCTGGTACATCAGATCGACGATCAGTTTCAGTTCGTGCAGGCACTCGAAGTAGGCAAGTTCGGGCTGATAGCCCGCCTCGACCAGCGTCTCGAAGCCCGTCTGCACCAGCGCCGTGACGCCGCCGCAGAGCACCGCTTGCTCACCAAAGAGATCCGTCTCGGTTTCCTCGGCGAAGGTGGTGCGCAGCACGCCCGCGCGGGTGCTGCCCAGCGCGTTCGCGTAGCTGAGGGTGAGCGTCTCAGCCTCGCCCGTCACATCCTGAAACACGGCGAAGAGCGAGGGCACGCCCGCGCCCTCCTGGTAGATGCGGCGCACCATATGACCGGGGCTTTTCGGCGCGACCAGCGCGACATCCACATCCTTCGGCGGGACGATCTGGCTGTAGTGGATGGCGAAGCCATGGGCGAACATCAGCAGCTTGCCCGCCGTCAGCCCCGGCTTGATGTCGCGCTCATATACCTCGCGGTGGTACTGGTCGGGCAGCAAGATCATGATGACATCGGCGGCGGCGCTGGCCTCGGCGACGGTCTGGACCTTCAGCCCATCTTTTTCGGCCTTCGCCCAGCTCGGGCTGCCCGCGTATAGGCCAACGATGACGGTGCAGCCGCTCTCTTGCAGGTTCAGCGCGTGGGCGTGGCCCTGGCTGCCATAGCCGATGATGGCGACCGTTTTCGCCTTGATCGCGGCTGGGTCGGTGTCGCTGCTGTAATACATCTTCGCCATGAGATGCCTCTTTTCGTCTTTTCTGTGTGCTTGGTGTTTGGATGTATGCAAGCTTGCATCGTGCCATCAACGGATGCGACGATGTCTAGATGTTGAGTTGGTGCAGCGCGTGGATATCCACGATTTTGCCTAGGTGCAGGATGGCGTGCTCCATCGCCGCGTCGGTGGCGGTGAAGTAGACCGTCATCCGCACGGTGTCGGGGTCGGCGCTGGGTTCGATGTGCAGCGAGGTAAAGGCGGGGCCACGACGGCGAAACAGGCTCATCACCCGTTCCAGGCCACTGTTGTGGCGGTCCATCACCAGCACCAGCACGTGTTGGCTAGGCGCGGCGGTGGTTTCCGTGGGAGCGGTCATGCGTGTGCCCCCGGCGCGGGTGGTTGGATCATGTCGATGTTGGCCTTGCCGGGGGGCACCATCGGGAAGACATTGGCTTGCTGCTCGATAACGAAATCGATGATGACGGGGCCATCGATGGCCATCGCTTGCGCGACAGTCGCCGCGACATCCGTTCCCTGCAACACCTGAAAGCCGACCGCGCCATAGGCTTCGGCCAACTTCACGTAGTCGGGGCCAGTGATGCGCGTCTCGGAGTAGTTGCGCTGATGGAAGAACTCTTGCCACTGCCGGACCATGCCCAGGTAGCCATTGTTGAGGATGGCGACCTTGATCGGCAGCCCCAGCGCGACGATGGTGGCGAGTTCCTGGATGTTCATCTGGATGCCGCCGTCGCCCGCGACGACCCAGATCGCTTCACCGGGGCGGCCCATCGCCGCGCCCATCGCGGCGGGCAGCGCGTAGCCCATCGTCCCCAGGCCGCCAGAGGTCAGGTGGGTATTGGGGTGGTCGAAGCCATAGAACCCCGCCGTCCACATCTGGTGCTGGCCCACATCGGTGACGATGGTGCCGCGCCCGTTCGTCGCGCGCCGGATGGCGGCGAGGATGGCGAAGGGCTGCGGCGCGGGATCGTGGGAATCGATGGTGATGATGGCGGGCGCGCTGGCACGCCACGCGTGGATCTGGCGCATCCAGTCGGGGTGGGTGGCGGGCGGCACACAGGCCAGCAGCGCGCTCAGCGCCGCCCGCGCGTCCGCCACGATAGGCACCGTTGGGGTGAAGACCTTGCCCATCTCAGAGGGATCGATGTCGATGTGGATGATCTGGGCATTAGGCGCGAAGTGGGCGGTGTTGCCCGTCACGCGGTCATCGAAGCGCATGCCGACGGCGATGATGAGGTCGCTGTGGTGCAGCGCGTTGTTCACCTCCATGCGCCCGTGCATGCCCGGCCAGCCGATGTAGAGCGGGTGCGATTCTGGGAAGGCACTGATGCCCAACAGCGTCGTACTGACGGGGATGTTGGTGCGCTCGGCGAAGGCGCGCAGTTCCGCATATGCCTCCGAGAGGATGATGCCATGACCCGCGAGGATGATGGGGCGCGCTGCGGTGGCGATGAGCGCGGCGGCGCGGGCAGCAGCGTGGGACAGATCCGGCGTGGTCGTCGCGCGGGCGGCGAGGAGCGGTTGGAAGTGCGCGGGGGCGGTGGTGCTGGCCTGTTGCACATCCTTGGGGACGTCGACGATCACGGGGCCGGGGCGACCGCTGCGCGCGATGGCGAAGGCGGTGTGGATGGCATCGGCCAAATCATCGACGGAGCGGACGAGGATGCTGTGCTTCGTGACGGCCTGGGTCACACCCAGCAGATCGGTTTCCTGAAAGGCATCGGTGCCGATGAGGCGGCGGGCGACCTGCCCGGTGATGGCGACGACGGGCACCGAATCCATGAAAGCCGTCGCCAGGCCAGTGACGAGGTTCGTGGCACCGGGGCCGCTGGTGGCGACGCAGACGCCGACCTGGCCCGTGGCCCGCGCGAAACCATCGGCGGCGTGGGCGGCGGCTTGCTCGTGCCGCACCAGCACATGCTGGAATGTCGCGTCGGTCAGGGCATCATAGAACGGCATGATAGTCCCGCCGGGGTAGCCATAAATCACCGTGACACCCTCTTGCTCCAGGGCGTCGCACATAATCTGTGCGCCGGTGCGTTGCTGGGGTTCAGCGGCGGGGGGCGCGTGACGCTTGCGCTGCTGCGGGTCAGCGGCAGTCTGCGCCGGGGTAGAGGCTGCGACCATGGGAGATGACTCCTTGAAGAGCAGACAGTGGCTGTTGCTCCTGAAAATCGCGCGAGAAGTGTGCAAGACATTCGCGTCATTTCCGGCAGAGGAAGACGCGCGTTCGGCGATCCGTCATTGGGGCAAAGGGAGCTGCATTGCTCTCACAAGTGAGCCTGGCC
>JBBQSR010000326.1:0-4966 GCA_038234855.1 Ktedonobacterales bacterium
ACTTCGCCACCATCGTCATCGACTACGCCCCCGCCGCCTCGGTCGTGGAACTGAAAAGCCTGAAACTCTACATCAATGCTTACCGCGACCGCGCCATCAGCCACGAGACGAGCGTCAACACCATCCTCGACGACCTGATCGCGCTGCTAGCCCCCAAGTGGATGCGCGTCGTCGGCGAGTTCAAGGTGCGTGGCAACATCAAGACGGTGGTCAGCGCCGAGCACGCGGCTGAGGGCTACACCGGCCCCCAGCCCGCCTACCAGCGCCCCACCTACCAGGGCTTCTAGCGTGAGACGGAGCCTGTCGCTAGCTGTTGGCGGGTGCCATTTGGAGCGTATCGCCGACCTCGGTTCCCGTCGCCACGATGGTCCCTGCGGGTAATTCGATGGCATAGGCCGCGCCGTGTGCGCCCACGCCGTCACGCCACGGCGCGACATCTGCGTGCAGTCCAATGACCGTGTCGGTGGAATCAGCAAAGACGACATCGATGGCGAAGCGCATGCCATAGGTATGTACGCTGGCACAGGGCCGCAGGATGATGCCCCGACCCCGCGCCAACGACGATACCCCCAACAGCCCCACGGTACGCGCGACGAAGGACGCCGCCAACGTCGCGCGCTCGGCCAGCACCGTCCCGCGCCGCTGATTGATGATGCGAAAAGTCGTTTGCGTCATCCCACACACAAAAAACGCTGGCGACATGCGCCGCCAGCGCCCCTCACTTACTCAGCCTCTGGGTGGTTGCGTGGCAACCACCCGAGTGGGATGAAGAGGAAACCAAAGATCATGCGGATGAGGGAGCTGAGCCGACGCGCGCTCGATCCATGTATATGCTCACCGCCAGTTTGGCCATAGATGAGGAACGCGAACGCGGCCAGACCCAGGGGCACCGCGAGCCAGTTGCCATTCAGCCGTTTCGGTGACGTCGCCATGAGGTTGTCATCCTTTCGTTCTGTACACCCAGCGAGGCCATTGCCCCACGGCTCCAGTATACCTGTGTGCTTGCCAAAATGGAAGACCTGCGCCCCTATCCCGCGCAGGGCACCGTCTGCTTGGCAACCGTCACGGCCCCGCCACTGCCAGGGACGATGCTGCGGTCAGCGGCGATGTTGCCGCTGACCAGCCCAGCGGCGAAGGAGGTGCCCGACCACAGGGCCAGGTCGTTCGCGGGCGGCGCGGCATCATACGGCAGGATCTTCTTGAAGTGTAGCGAGCAGACGTTTTGCCCCAGTGCCAGCGCGGTGGTCGGCGTGCCCACTTTGACGCGATATTCGGTGGCGTCGCCGCCGTGGCCGACGGTGAATAACATGCAGTCTGTGTCGGGGCGATTCGAGAAGTCGGTGAGGGTGCTGCCATTCGCCGTCGTCACCGCACCGGTTGCCACCACGCCACAGTAGAGTGCGGGCATGTTCGTCGCCACGTGCACGCCCCCGGCTGAGCCGTTGCCAGCGGCGGCCACGATGATGTCGCCGCGATCCTGCGTCAGCGCCGTCAGCGCCAGGCCCAGCGCCAGATAGCGGCGCGTGTCGGCACTGAGGATGTAGCCATCAGCCTGACAGCCTTTCGTCGCGAATTGCAGATTCAGCGATGTCCCGCCCGCGATGCCCTTGGCCTTGATCGCGTTCCAATAATCGCCCATGCACGCGACGGGGGGGCCATAGTTCAGGCTCAGATTGATGACCGCACGCCCGTTATCTTGCCGATAGATCGACTGCAATGTAACCAGCAACGCTTGCAGGTCGCCCACGCCGTAGTCATTCAGCACGCGCTCCTGGTGGATGCGCGCGTTGGGCGCGACCCAGTGGATGAGCGCGCTGATGGCGATGCCATGGTCCGCCACATTCACAGGCCGATAGTTTCTCGGCGCGTAGGCTGGGGTGGGCGTCAACGCCGCCATCGCCGGATCTTCCTGGTCAAACTCATACGGCGGAATCAGCTTGCCCTCACTTGGCACATCTGTGGCGAGCCTGGCAACCGGGTTACTCTCGTCCCACATCGGATGCAGGTCGTCGAAAAGCGCCGATGCCCCCGCGGCCGGATACCCATCGACATTGCGGTACCCCGTATCCAGCACATACACATTCGTCTCTGCCCCCTTCGCCGCCGTCGGCGTAGCGTGGAGCGGGCTCGTGGACGGTGCCGTCGGCGCGGGTGGGCCATCCGGGCTGCCATGCACGTGATCACCACCAGCTTGCTCCGGTGTGCCATACCAATCAGGAGATGCCCCAACGATCCAAGCGGCGCTTTGGTCAACGGAGAGGTAGCCCGGTGAGCGCCCTGTCTTATCGGGGGTAAGGAGCGCGTTGTTGATGGCATCGATATCCGCTAACAGTGCCGCATCATCCAGATGGGCATCTTGCAAGAAGACGACAGCACCCGAACCGATGGGGATGCTTGGCGGCAGTTGCGTCCCTTTATAAGGTGTCAGCGCCAAGCCGACTTGACGCTTGAGGGTCGCCGTTACGATACTCGCCAGATCTCCCCCGCTGGTGCCTGTTGGACTCAGCGTAACCGCCACTGCGATGACCCCGCGCACCCAGAAACGGCACTCATCGGGTGCGGGACTCGTGCAGGGCTGCGGCGCGATATAGGCGTTCGTCTTGACAACGGTAGGGATGGGACTTACTACCGTTGATGAGGTATGGGAGGTTGAACCCGCACATCCAGCGATGATGCTGATCGCAGCATAGGCAAGCAGAAAAAATGGTGCAACACGCAAGGAGCGTGGTTTGCTACGGAACATGATGATTACTCGCTTTCTCTTCGGCGGCTCGCGTTGGCTAAGAGGTTGGGGCAGCAAAGGTCGTCGCATCGCCTGGATTCAATGGCACATCGACTTCGGTGCGCCAAACATTCGTGGTCAATTGGAAGCCCGCCCAAAAGTACGGATGCCGACGTATAGAGCCAGCTTCACCCTCGATGAAGTGGCATTGCGCGTCTTGCAGTGCCATGGCGGGCGTGTCCCCGGCAGCGATGCGGCGATAGAAACAGTCCATGAAGGCAAAGGTCGAAGCATCATCTATGCGCCAGAGCGTCGCCAATACGGCCTCTGCCCCAGCGAAGCCAAAGGCACGCACAAGGCCGATCTGCTCATCGCCACCACTCATGCGTCCTAACCCGGTCTCACAAGCGGAGAGTGTAACCAATCGACAGCCGCGCAGATCCATTTCAAAGACATCTGTCGGATGGAATGGACCATCCGCTAATTGTACAAACGACGCATTCGGCACATCGAATCGCAACGCCCCATGTGCTGCAATGTGTAGGTGCGAAGGCACAGTCTCCATTGCGAGCAATTGCTCTCCTTGGGCTTCGGAGCCAACCAAGGCAGTTCCTCCCATAATATGTGCGATCTGTTGGGCCTCTGCCGTTGCTTGCGGTAACGTTTCGTCATGTGAATAACCTAAAGCAAGCATTTTAAAAGGCGCACTTATTGCCCCATGCTTAATAGAAGTAAATACTCGACTAGATGGTAAAACATGGATCTTCCAGCGTTCAGTCACATACCGATCACCATCATGCATCGCCAAAAATGGGATTGCATGAAGGATACCATGCGGAATGAACGCGAGTGGCGCATTATCTGACGGCAGTAAATGGAACACAGGTTGAACGAGCAATGACCATAAACGGCCTAAATTCATGTGCAGTGATGCACCCCATTGGGCCAATTCTGTCGTCACTTGCTGCGGTGACGCCGCAGCGAGTCGCTCATTAAGGGTGTCGATTCCAAGACGTAATGCACGTTCTGCCCTACGAAGCTGATGTGCTCCGTCGGTAACACGTTTAATCGTGATATGCCCATTCAGCAAAACAGAAATGAGCAAATCTTTTTCTAGCATAGTGTATATCAACGACGCCGGGATCTCCGACGGAAACAAGACGTGAGTCACTGCCGATTTGCCCTGAGAAGGAGGGGTGTGCTCCTCTAGCAGATCGCGGAGTTGGTTAGTTAGCCGTTTCAATTCCTGCTGTGCCGCGAATGTCACAGGTGACGGGGAAGGCATGCTAAGAAGTGATTCGCTTACATACCGATGCCTCTGGCGCAAGATTGCGATCTGTCGATTTACTTCTGAATTCAGAATAGTAAAACTGGACTCGCCAAAATTTCTGCTTTCTTCAAGGAAGATGATAGCTTCATCAATCTTACCACAAAGTAACGCTGTTTCTATTGCTTCGAGATAGGCAGTATCTTTATCTTCCAAAAACTGCGCCCGCTGGTCGAGAACAAGCTCGTGAAGATGCTGCGAAAGATGCTTAATGGCACTTTTGTAAGATTGCAAAGCATGCGCCAGATGCCCCTCACGCTTATTTATCCGTGCCAATAACAAGTGAGCGCGGTACAGTAGATCTAAAGATTCAGAATAAGCATAACGTCTGATGAGAGCGTGAGCCATTGCTGAAGCATGACTCACCTCGCCTAACCCGAGCGATGTTTCCGCCGCGAGCAAAAGCGTTTCACTTTTGAATGTTTCAGATTCTTGAAGCAAAGGATCTTTGAGCAAGGCAAATGCTGCTTCTTTCGCTTGCAACGCATAACCGTTCCGTAATAGTAACGCGATTTTCTCAAGCGCAATTGGAATCGCTTTTTGTGCATATCCGGCTTCGACCATAAGATTTTCGCTCTCTGAGAGACATCGTAATGCTATTGCTGTAAGATTGCAGCGATCAGATGCTATGGCTAAAGTACGAAGAGCCAGTGCTAGATCTATTGGAACCTCCAAACCTCTTATGGTATCTACAGCCTGTTGGGCATCTTGCAAAGCATCTTCGTTACGATTAAGCGATAAAAGAATAATAGCACGGTAGTTTAGTGCAAACACTGCCATAGTAAGCAACTTTGTGTGTTGCAGAGTATGAATAGCCGAGCTAAGATGTTGAAGTGCTTCACGATGGTGCCATTTCAAGCGTGCAATAGACGAAAGGTATATTTCTTCGATAGCAGCCGAATTTTTATTAGTCGCAT
>JBBQSR010000327.1:0-4935 GCA_038234855.1 Ktedonobacterales bacterium
CCAGTTCTTTTATCGAATGCCCATGGCCCGTTGCGCACGGTGGAGCGCGGCCTCGGCCTGGGGGCGCACGCGGTCGGCGCCTTGCCGCAGCAGTGATTCCAATTGCGCGGGATCGCGCATCAGTTCGGCATAGCGCGCCTGGATGGGTGCCAAGTGGTCCACCAGCAGGTCGGTCAGTTCCGCCTTGAACTCTTTGTAGCCCTTGCCCTCGAAGTGCGCTTGCACGTCCGCGTGGCTCTGCCCCGCGATGGCCGCGTAGATCGTCGCCAGATTGGTGATGCCGGGGCGGTTCGGGTTGAACTCGATGGTGCGCTCCGAGTCCGTCGTGGCGCGGGCGATCTTCTTCTTGATGGCGCTGGGGGTGTCATCCAGAAAGATCGCGCCCTCCGGCTCGCTCTTCGACATCTTGCTGGCGGGGTCGTTGAGCGCCATGATGCGCGCCCCCTCCGCGCGAATCAGCGCCTGAGGCACGACGAACGTCTCGCCGAACCGCTCATTGAAGCGTTCCGCGATGTTGCGCGTCAGTTCGACATGCTGGCGCTGGTCATCGCCAACGGGGACGATCTCCGCGTCATAGAGCAAGATGTCCGCCGCCATTAACACCGGATAGTTGTACAGCCCAGCGGTCGCGTTCTCGCGGTCGTCGCCCGCCTTCGACTTGAACTGGTGCATGCGGTTCAGCCACCCCAGCGAGGTCACGCAGTCCAGCAGCCACGCCAGTTCCGCGTGCGCCGCCACGTGCGATTGGATGAAGAGCGGCGCACGCGCTGGGTCGATGCCGATGGCCAGCAGCATCGCCGCCAGCGTCAGCGTGTCGCGCCGCAGCTCCGCTGGGTCTTGCGGCACGGTGATGGCGTGCAGGTTGACGACGCAAAAGATGCTATCATACTGGTCCTGCTCCGCCGCCCAGTGGCGCATCGCCCCCAAATAGTTGCCTAGCTGCGGCATATTCGTCGGCTTGATGCCCGAAAACACCCGCTGCTTTTGCTGCGGTTTGCCCGCCTCGCCCTTGCTCGTCGCGGTTTTCGTTCCCTCGACCGTGCTACCCTTCGTCGCCATACTCCTGTTCGTCCTCCCTGTTTTTGCCCAACAAAAAACCCCTCGCCCACATCTGGGACGAGAGGTACAAGACCTTCGTGGTGCCACCCGGCTTCGGGCATTCCTGGTGAAACAGGTGCCCCTTCTCGTTTCGGTACAGGCTGACGCCGATACCTAGCCTCGCTAACGGGAGGCACCCGGCGGAGTTCTACTAGCCAGCGGTGCGGCGTTCGATCCACGGCTCACAGGGCCATTCAGCGCAGGGGGTGATGTTGGCTCGCACCAGCCGCCAACTCTCTGCATCACCCGCGCCACGCGTACTTTTCCTGTTCATGGCCTTAAGGGTATTTGGGAACATGTTGCTTACGAGATGAGTATACCGAAATGGCCGGGGTTTGTCAAGGGGCGATCTGCCATCTCATCCAGATGCATCGGTCGATGGTGAACGGCGTAAACCAAAGAAGGACACAGTAATGAATGCTATCCCCGACAAAGTAAAAATGGCACCATAAAACGAGAAAGGGAGCGAGGAAAAAAAGAGGGCATTAGGATGAAGGGCAAAAAGAAACTCCGCAATCCCTATCGCCAAATGAAAGAGGCCCACGAGAGCCATCACTATGAAACCGAGTTTATTCATGAGTTTGTTCAAGGGATTTCCCCTATAAAGGCACCCTTGGTCTATTTGCCCCACTCATCACACGAAGTTTTGCGCCTGATGCTCGCTCGGCTCCGTCAGTGGCGGCGCGGGATTCGGCGGCAGCGGCATGCTCGGGGGCAGCTTGCCCTGGCGTCGCAGCCGATACATGCTGATCGACAGCGAGGCGATGGTGCAGGTGTCGATGATGTTGTGGAAGAGGATCGGCCCCAGCAGCGACCCCGTCCCCTGGTAGAGGAACGACAGGATGAACGACGCGACCAACCGCCCCGGCACCTGCCGCAGGAATTGGCTCCGCGACTCGCCGCCCAGCATTACATTCCGGTAATGGTACAGCACGAAGACGAAGGCCGCGATGAAGGTGCCCAGCGCGATGCTGAAGGGGCCGATCTCGCCCTGCTGCGGCATCGCGCGCATCAGCAGCGTCTGGATGATGCCGCGGAACGGGATCTCTTCAAGCGGGCCGACCAAGATGGCCGCATAGCCGATGGCACCCACCGTGTCGAAAAGCGTGCGACCAAACGGCACCTTCATCGGGGCCAGCCCCTGCCGTGCCGCGAAGGGCGCGGCGATGGCGCTCGGCAGCCCGAGCAGCAGCCCCAACGAGATGCCCCACCACAGGCTCGTCCCCAGGTTGTGCAGATTGAAGCCGATATCGTTCAGCGAGAGATGAAACAGCCAGGTGAACCCCGCGAAGAGCGCCAGCATCAGCGGAGCCAGCAACGTATTCACCAGCCAGAAGCGGTCGATGCGAAGCAACCGCCACTCGTCGTGCGAGCGGCGCATCCCAAAGCGCGCCAGGACGTTGAGCACCGCCCCAAAGAGGATCATCCCCGCCAGCACCACCACCGTCTGCGCGATGCCGATGCCCACCGCTTGCCATGGATTCGCTGCCATTGTGCTGCCCCCTGCGCGCGCTGTGCCTCACTCGTATGTTACCACGACACGGATGTTCCCCGCCCGCGCCACCCGCAGCGCCCGCCGGATGTCGCGCCCGTCCAGCCGCTGCGTGATGATGTGCTCGGTGGCGAGCTGGCCCTTGCGCAGCAGCCGCGCGGCGACGGCCATGCTCGTCCAGCGGCCCCCCTGGCGCTCGGCCACATCAGGCGGCGGCGGCTCCATCCCCGCGCCCGCCACACCGACGATGCTCACCTCGTCTTGCTGCACCAGCGAGGGGTCCAGCCGCACCGCGCGGGCGGGGGCCGCGACGATGGCGACCATCCCCCCGCTGCGGGCCAGGCGCACGCCCTCGGCCAGCGACGCGTTCGTCCCCAGGCAGTCATAGATGATGTCGAAGCCGCCCAGCACATAGGTCGTCCCCTGCCGCGCGAAGGTCTGCGCGTTCGTCAGCATCGCCCCCTGGCGCGACAGTTGACCCGCCCGCGCGGGAATGACATCGCCGATGCCGATAGCCGCCGCCGCCCGCCGTTCATGTGGCGCGTCCGTCGCCAGGGCCACCTCGGCGCTGGGGGCGAGCGCCCGCACCGCCTCCGCCACGAGCAGCCCCACCGCGTCGCCGCCGATCACCAGCACACGCATCCCCGGCTCGGGCAAGCGTCGTCCCACCGCGCGCACGGCTCGTGCCGCCGGTTCCAGCAGCACCGCTTGCTCGTCGGTCAGCACATCTGGCACCAGGAAGACCTGGCTCTCGTGGATGACCATCGCGTCGCCCCAGCCCGCGCCCGTCCCCGGCCACGGCACCGCCCGATGGTCGCACAGCGCCGGATTCCCCGTCGCGCAGGGCTTGCAGGCGGGTTGCAGCCCCAGCGTGGCACAGGTCGAGAGCGGTTCGCCCGTCAGCACCACGCGGTCGCCCACGCGCACCAGCGTCACCTCTGGCCCCACCTCGGTCACGCGGCCCACGACCTCGCGCCCCAGGTAGCGCCGTTGCGGCTGCGGCAACAGTTGCGCCGCCGTGCCCTGGGTGTCGCCCAGCGCCAGCGCCAGGTCGGCCTCACCGATGCCCGCCAGCACGTTCGCCACGCGCACCCACTGGCCCCCCGGCAACGGCGGATCGCGCCGCGCGGGTCGCCCGCTGCGCACGCGCCCGACCTGGCTCAGCGCCACCCCCGGCCATACGCCGCGCAGCACCTGCACGGCACCTCGTCGCCATGCCGACCGCTCTAGCCACACGCTCCACATGGCGCATTCTCCCCCACTTTACCCAAGTGATCTGTGTGGTCAGTGTAGCATGGGCGCAAGGTGAGCGGCAAGCAACTATCGCAATAACACGAACCCTGGACAATCGCAACAAGGCTTATGGCAATGATTTGAGAATAACGCGCTTATTCGACCGGAAACTCATAGGCGATAAACTCATCGAGCGACCGCCACCCCAATGATTCATAGAAGGCACGGGCAGCCTGATTTGTTATCTTCGTCATCAAGCGGAGATCCTTCGCCCCGGACTCGGCGGCGTAGGTCTGCGCCGCGACGAATAATCGCCGCCCGATGTGATGCCGTCGCATCGCGGGAATGACATAGAGATCGTTGACGATCCATCGCCGCCCTAATGCCTTTGAGGAGCGCGATGGGTGCATCTGTAGAAACCCTAAGCCCCCTTCGGGACCGGCGCTATCTTGCTGAAGCGCCAAGAAAATGACGCTCTCACCAAGGGTCAGGCCATCGCGCAGATAGTCGCTCGCCGCTTCGGGGGCGACGGTCCTCCCATAAAATGCTGAATACGCGAGAAACAGTGGCGTGATGAGGGGGAGATGGGCGATCGTTGCTGGTACAATATTGATAGTCGGTTGGTCCATTGAGGCAGACATCGGCACCTCTCAAAGAATCGTTGGTCGGCATGAGCAGCGCGTAGGCTGTATGCGATGCTCATGCCGACTCACAGCAATGCGCGATATTCGATGCACGCAAGTCGCCTAGGCCGACGCGCCCGCGTAGTGTCGCAACCCGAAGCGCCAGAACCACCGCGCAAAGCCGAGCAGCAGCACCGTCACCCCCACCGCCAGCAGCAGCGTCGCGCCCGTCAGCCGCCCCGTCAGCGCCTGGGCGGGCACCGTCACCGCGAAGCCAATCGGCACCAGGAAGGTCAACCCCACCCGAAGCCAATCGGGGTACAGCGTCACCGGCCACCGCCCTGATTGATAGATCCCCTGGAACAATTCCAAGATCGTGTCCATACGGATGATCCAAAACGCGCCGGTCGTCATGATGAGCCAGAAGGCATAGATCATCAGCCCGCCCAGCAGCAGCGCGGCGGCGAAACCGAGCGCCTCCCACACGCC
>JBBQSR010000328.1:0-4913 GCA_038234855.1 Ktedonobacterales bacterium
GTCGAAGGCGGAATCCATGCTGCGCAAGATGCCGTCGATGAGGAAGGGCGATTGCAGCCGCCGCGCGATGGTGCCCAGCCCTTCGTCGTAGGGCAGCAGATGCATCATGCCGCCGCTCCAACTGGGCTTGGCGATGAGGGGGATGGGGAGGTGTAGCGCCTCTAGCCCCGCCAGCACGTCGTCGGGGTGGGGCAGGTCATGGGGCTGCAACTGGGTGAAGGGTTCTAGCAGTTCACTGAGGACGCCGTGGTTCGAGGTCGGCCAGCTATCGCGCATGGCGGTCGAGACGGTGCCTGGCTGGGCGAGGTCGACCAGCAACACGCGCGCACCGTAGAGGGCGCAGAGCCGCGCCAGGGTGGTCACGGTCGTTGATTTGCCCTGGCCGCCCTTCTTGATCGCCACGCCATAGACCCGCTGCATACCTGCCCTGCCTTCCAGCACGCTCAAGTGCGATGTTCGCATCCCACCCAATCAGTATCACTCTGCTGGGGGATATTGTCAATTCCACGTGCCATCAGGAGCGTGACGGTGGCGGCGAGTTTTTTTTTCGAACACGAAAAGCACGAAAGATCCACGAAGGACACGAAAGTTGATGAGATGTGGGGAAATTCGTAGTATTGGTAGATGAATCGTAGAGCTTGAGGCCGCGATCGTTGGCGGTGAGACGGCTGGGAGGGGTTCTCGCATATCGAGACGCCGCATATGGAACGGGCGTTTTAGCCAAGATGGTGTAGCCCGATCGGCGAATTTTGGGACGCGTGTACTATAGAGAGAGGTAAGGTCAAATGTTCTTATTGACGCGCTCGAATGGCCTTGCGCCTTGCCTGGTATGTCCTTGGGTAAACTAAGAAGAGGATGATATCCAAGAAGCCTAGCCCACTTGGCTGGACTCTTGGTGCAGGGCAGCCCCCATGTTACACTAGGGACACGAGTTATCCACCGGACTTATGCACAAGTGGTCCACTTATCCACAGACGCGGTAAACAGGGCGAGCAACAACCCCCCGCGTCTGTGGCGACGAAGGCCGATGCAGTGCCGGAAGTGGTTGATTCATGCGCAGAGTCGTCGGGAAATCAGGCAAGGCCGCTTGAGCGACCGTTCCCCAGCCGGCCAGCGGCGTCGCGGAAGGACAGGCGACGCTCCAGGGGGAACGCTCCATCTCGCCATTGATGTGCGGAAAAACGGAACTGTATGGCCAGCCCAACGCGAACATGCGCGAGCAGGCGCAGAGATGCCTGCTCGGCGCAAGGAGGAATTTGGCATCATGTCACAAGCAACCGCTGATGTTTCCGAGGTCAAAGGCAAAAAAGAAGAAGCCCTGCCCTTACCTGGCTTCTTGATGAAGATCTACTACATCTTCCCCATCGTCCTGTACCTGCCAGATATGCTCTTCAACTTTTTTGTGTACAGCGATGGTTCGGGATTAGATCTGAACAATCTCAGCAGCCCCATCAGCCTCTTCTATGCATTGCTCTGGGGATTCCTATCCATCGGCATCGTTGGCATGGCATGGTTGTGTTCGGTGTTGGCTCCGTGGCACTGGCTCCGTGGCAACAAATTTCAGTCGGTCATGTGTTGGTTTGGTGTCATCGTGGCGACGAGCATCACTACCTGGAACTCACTGGCGTTCCGCTCGCAGAAGTATCATGCATTTGCGACTGATTCTTGGCTTGGTACCGCCTCACAAAATGGTGGTTTTAGCCTCACGATGATTTTGATCAGCGTGTCGCCGCCATTCTGGGGCCTCTTCTGGGCCATCGTGCAACCTGCTATCGGCAAACGATCCGCTGCCGAAGCTGAGGAAGATCATCAGCAAAAGCTTATCCGTCTGCAACAGGAAGCCGAGTACAAACGGCTGCGGGCCGAGGCGAATGCGGGCATCCGTGCGGCACAACTCAAAGGCTTTGCTGCCACAGTGAAGGCCGCCCGCGAGCAGACCGGCATCGGCCAGGGCGAGGCCACTGTGACCGAGGAAGCCCAGGTCAGCGGTCCTATCTCCAGTGAGATGCCCGTGCTGTCCGAGCGCGTCGTCCCCCTGCCGCGCCGCCTGAGCGAGCGCCGCGCCAACTGGGGCGACGAACTGAGCGAGAGCGGCGAACACGAACTGCTGCGCGGCGCGGCGGCCAGCATGTCGTACTCCGTCGCAGCGGAACCGCGCGATGATGTCTTTGAGGCTCCCAGCGGCGAATTCGCGGCGCGCCCGTACCAGGGCATGCTGCTCGATGGTCGCACACCAGGCGGTACGCCCTCTGGCGAGAACGAGACGGTGCTCAACACCTCGCGCCCCGGCATCCCCCGCGCCAGCACGCTGCTGCGCAACTACGCCGATGGCGAGCATGTGATGCGCACCATCGACGCTGATGTCGAGCGCATGCGCGGCCAGGGCATGAAGGTGACCATCAAATCCTTCGCCGAGTTCCGTGGCATCGAACTGAGCCTGTCGAAGCAACTGCTCGCCAAGTGGCGCGAATGGAAGCAGGCCCAACAGCCCGCCGAGCGCGCCGCCATCGCGGAATAACGCTTCCTCCTGAACCCTCTAGCCAGCGACCAGATCGGACGATCTGGTCGCTGGCGTTTTTGTTGGCGGCATCGGCGCGCAAGCGCGCAAAGGATCTGTCGTACACTTTTGGGGTAGAACCTTTATTTCGTGCACCCCCGATGATTCTCTCGCATTTTTCCGCGAATCCACGGTATTGACGCATGCTTGACACTCGCTTCTCCCTCGTACCACAATGACGAGAGCATCATGGATTCACAAGCTGATCCGTAAGGGAACGAGGGAAACGATGAAGATTCACGAGTACCAGGCGAAGGAGATCCTGCGGCGCTACGGCGTGCCGGTGCAGCCTGGCAAGGTGGCGACGACGCCCGCCGAAGCGGAGGCCATCGCACGCGAGTTTGGCGTGCCGGTGGTCATCAAGGCGCAGGTGTACGTCGGCGGGCGCGGCAAGGCGGGCGGCATCCAGTTCGGCGACACGCCCGAGCAGGCGCGCGACGCCGCCGCGAAGGTGCTGGGCATGGACATCAAGGGCCTCACCGTCGAGAAGGTGCTGGTCGTGCCGAAGCTAGAGATCAAAGAAGAGTATTACATCGGCATCATCATGGACCGCGCCAGCCAGGCCCCGGTGGTGATGGTGAGCGCGGCGGGCGGCATCGACATCGAGCAGGTGGCCGTCGATTCGCCGGAACTGATCATTAAGCGCCCGCTGGATGTGCGCTGGGGCCTGCTGCCTGAGCAGGCGCGCGGCATGCTGGCCGAGGCGGGCGTGCCCCACACCGTCGTCGCCAAGGGCGGGGCCATCCTGGCGGCACTCGCCAAAGCCTTCATCGAGACCGATGCGACGCTGGCCGAGATCAATCCCCTCGCGCTGACGCCCGACGGTCAGGTGATGGCCGCCGATGCGAAGATCCTCATCGACGACAACGCGCTCTATCGCCAAAAAGAGTTTGCGGCCTGGGCCGAACCCGAAGAGGCCAACCCGCTGGAATATCGCGCCAAAGAAGAGGGCCTCACCTACGTGAAGCTGGATGGCGACGTGGGCATCATCGGCAACGGCGCGGGCCTGGTGATGACGACGCTCGATATGGTCGCCCGCGCGGGCGGCAAGCCCGCGAACTTCCTCGACATCGGCGGCGGCGCGAAAGCCGATGTGATGAAAAAAGCCCTGCTCTTCGTCGCCAGCGATCCGCAGGTGCGGGGCATCGTGGTCAACATCTTCGGCGGCATCACGCGCGGCGAAGAGGTCGCCAAGGGCATCATCATGGCGCAGGGTGAGCTGCCCGCGGGCATGCCCATCGTGGCGCGCCTGTCGGGCACGGGCGAGGCGGAAGGCCGCGCGCTGCTGGCCGACGCCGGGCTGACCTGGGGCACCGACATGCGCGACGCCAGCCAAAAGATCGTGGCGGCCATCAAGGAGCGGGGGCAAGCATAATGAGCATTCTCTTCGACCAAAACTCGCGCGTGATCGTTCAGGGCATCACGGGGCGCGAGGGGCAGTTCCACACGCGCGGCATGCTGGCCAGCAAGACCAATGTGGTCGGCGGCGTCACCCCCGGCAAGGGCGGCGAGACCGTCGAGGGCTTGCCCGTCTTTGACACGGTGAAGGACGCCATCAAGCAGACTGGTGCGAATGTCTCGTGCATCTTCGTCCCGCCCCCCGGCGCGGCGGATGCCATCATGGAAGCCGCCGACGCGGGGATGCCGCTGACGGTGTGCATCACCGAGGGCATCCCGGTCAACGACATGGCGCGCGTGGCGGCCTTTATGAAGGAGCACCCCACGCGGCTGATTGGGCCAAACTGCCCAGGGCTAGCGACCCCCGGCGCGGGCAAGGTGGGCATCATGCCGTACCACATCTTCCTCGAAGGTGACATCGGCTTCATCTCGCGCTCTGGCACGCTCACCTATGAGGTGGTGTCGCTGCTGACGGCGGCAGGGCTGGGCCAATCGTCGGTCATTGGCATCGGTGGCGACCCCATCATCGGCACGACCTTCTTTGACGTGCTGCGCCTCTTCGAGGCCGACCCTGCGACGAAGGCCGTGGTGATGTGTGGCGAGATCGGCGGCAGCGACGAAGAGGACGCGGCGGCCTACATCCCCCAGATGTCGAAGCCCGTCGTCAGCTTCGTCTCTGGCCGCACCGCCCCGGCGGGCAAACGCATGGGCCACGCGGGCGCGATCATCTCTGGCAGCACCGGCACGGCGGCGGGCAAGGTCGCCGCGCTGCAAGCCGCCAATGTTCCCGTTGCCGACACCATCTTCGAGATCCCCGATCTGGTGAAGCAAGCGCTGGGACGCTAAGAGCAACGTGCATACCGATGGGGCGTGCAAGCTGCGCGCCCCATCTTTGGGTTATGCATGTCACTCGCCACCTGCCCTGGCTGATTGCAAGCAAGAGTGCTCACTGTCATTC
>JBBQSR010000329.1:0-4894 GCA_038234855.1 Ktedonobacterales bacterium
ATGGTCATTTTGACCAGAAACGGTGGTGGAATCCAGCGTGCAGCCGCTCAAGAAGATGCTGGTCATGAAAACGCACAGGCATGTAGCAAGAATCCGGTAGGGCATCTCATCACCTCATTGTATGAATTTCGCAGCTATCCCCTATAGAACGCAACACAACGGCTTTTTGCGGCCCCGCATGCGCCGTTGCAGCACCTCACAGTGGATTTGTGTTATAATCAGAAGGAATGTCAAAAGATCGCGCGTGCCCCCTTTCCAAACGTCTTTTGCGTCCTGGGATTCGACGCTGCCGTCGAGGCCAGGGCTTTTTTTGGGATAAGCGCTACGAACTCATTGAGGTGAAAGAACGTGTTACATCAGCGCCATGACCTGCGCAACGTCGCGATCATCGCCCACGTTGATCATGGCAAGACCACCCTGGTGGATGGTCTGCTCAAGCAAAGTAAAATCTTCCGCGACAACCAAAATGTCGGCGAATTGATCATGGACTCGAACGATCTCGAACGCGAGCGTGGCATCACCATCCTCTCGAAGAGCACCGCCATCATGTTCCGCGACATCAAGATCAATATCATCGACACCCCTGGCCACGCCGACTTTGGCGGTGAGGTCGAGCGCGTGCTGAATATGGCCGATGGCTGTCTGCTGCTGGTCGACGCCGCCGAAGGGCCAATGCCCCAGACACGCTTCGTCTTGCAAAAAGCCTTCGAGACGGGTCTGCGCCCCATCGTGGTCATCAACAAGATCGACCGCAAAGATGCCCGCCCCGAAGAGGTGCTGGGCCTGACGCAAGACCTCTTCTTGGATCTCGCCACGCGCGACGACCAATTAGACTTCCCCGTGCTGTACGCCATCGCGCGCGAGGGCATCGCCCGCCGTTCGCTGACGGACACGAACACCGACTTCCTGCCGCTCTTTGAAACCATCGCTGGCACGGTGCCCCCGCCGAATGTCGATGTCGAGGGACCAGCGCAGATGCTGGTGACGGCGCTGGACTACGACGACTATAAGGGCAAATATGCCGTTGGGCGCATCGGGCGTGGCAAGCTGACGGCGGGCATGCCCATCACGCTCATCAACCGTGAGGGCGTGGCGTCGCGCCAAAAGATCGTCAACATCTACACCTATCAGGGCCTGGGGCGCGTCGAGGTACCCGAGGCGATGGCGGGCGAGATCATCGCGCTGACCGGCATCGCGCCCGCCAGCATCGGCGACACCCTGGCCGATCCGGCCAACCCCGAGGCACTGCCGACCATCGAGATCAGCGAGCCGACGTTGAAGATGACCTTCGGCGTCAACACCAGCCCCCTTTCCGGCAAAGAGGGCAAGTGGACGACCTCGCGCCAGATTCGCGCGCGCCTGATGCGCGAACTGGAAACGAACGTCAGCCTCCGCGTGGAGGATGGCAACAGCGCCGAAGAGTTCGTCGTCAGCGGACGCGGCGAACTGCACCTATCGATCCTCATCGAGACGATGCGGCGCGAGGGCTATGAATTGCAGGTGTCGCGCGCCGAGGTCATCACGCGCGAGATCGACGGCAAACGCTGCGAACCGATGGAAGATTTGGTGATCGACACCTTCGAGCAGTACATCGGGGCCATCAGCGAAAACCTCGCCAAGCGTCTAGCGAAGGTGACGAACATCAAGCATGATGGACGCGGCGGCGTGCGGCTGGAATACACCGTGCCCACGCGTGGCCTCATTGGCTTTCGCAACCAGTTCCTGACATTGGTGCAGGGCAACGGGGCGACGGCGACCATCCTAGCGGGCTACGAACCGTGGATGGGTCCGCTGCCCACCAGCCGCAACGGCGTGTTGATCGCCTCGGAGCCGGGCGTCTCGACGATGTATGGCCTCAACAACGCGCAGCAGCGCGGCGAAACCTTCATCGAACCCGTGACCCCCGTGTATGAGGGCATGATCGTCGGCCTCAATTCGCGCCCCGACGACATGACGGTCAACGTCTGTAAGGAAAAGAAGCTGACCAACATCCGCTCCTCATCCTCAGATGTCGCCGTGCGCCTGACGCCGCGCACCATCCTCAGCCTGGAACAAGCCCTCGACTTCATCAACGCCGATGAGTTGGTGGAGATCACCCCGCAAAACATCCGGCTGCGCAAACGCTACCTGACGCAGCACGAGCGTTCGCGCAACCGCGAATACGCTGGTGCCCAAGCCGAGTAGTTGACAAGCCGACGCCCCCTGGCCAAAAGTGCCAGGGGGCGTCGGCGCGCTATGTGTCCCATTCCCTAGCGATCTGCGACCCCGCATGCTATCATGAGAGGTGATTGACGACACGGGAGGGTATGCCATGACCAGCCGCCGCAGCGCGCCGGAACCAGAATCAGCGGGCGAGATCCGCTTGCGCCAGACGGCCCAGGTGTCGGCGGCGGACCAAACGCGCACCTTCGAGATCGCCGTGGTGTTGCCGACGGGCGCGACCAGCGAAGAGATCCAACGCGCCATCCAGGGTGCCGAGTTGGGCATGCGTGGCCTCTCGGAGCAGATGGATCGCCAGATCAGCGCCTTCCGCGACGAGGCGGTGAATGGCGGCACCGTAGTGGCAGCGTTGCCCCCCAGCCCGCAGCCAAAGGCCGTCGCCGCGCCAGCCGCCAGCGCCCCCCAGGTCGAAACATCCGCCCCCGTCACGGCGGACCCCGCGCCGACACCGACATCCGCCGCCACGTCCCCGATGTCGTCCTCCGAATTTTACCGCGCGGCGAAGGCCCTCGGCTTCGACGCCATGGCGGCGCAAAAGGCGCTGGGCGGCGCGTCACTGGCGGATGCCGACCTCACGGACGCCTTGGAACGACTGCGGGCGCTCGCCGCGCAACCGACCGCCGCTGCCGCCCCCTCAGCGACGCCCGCGCGCGGCTTCGCCGAAGAGATGCGCCCCGACGACGATGATGGTGCCCCCCCCCAAGAGATGCTCGACGACCTGGACGAACCCGACTTTGCCCCCGCCCATGATGACCTCGACGGCGAGGCAGACCCCAAGCCCGATGCCGGGGCACAGCGCCGCCGTGCCACCGCCGAGGGGCGGCTGCGCAGTCTGCGGGCGCTGCGTGGCAGCGGACCACCCGCCACGCCCGAGCTGCGCCAGGCCCTCGGGAACTGCTTCATCACCCCGCTCGGGTCCGACTTCGCGCGCGATCTGGTCGCCGCCATCTGGCACCCCATCCCCGGCGAGAAGCTGAACGCCGCCCGCACGCGCAACCTGGTAGAGTGGAGCAAGGAAGACGACGACTTCGAGGAAACGGCGGCGCTGATCTTCGAACTCGCGCGCCAACCCGTGCCAGAGGAAGAGGGCTAGCCCATGCGCGTCGTCGCTGGCACCGCCAGGGGCCGCCCCCTGAAATCACCCGATTCGATCAAGACGCGGCCCATCATCGACCGCGTCAAAACGGCCCTCTTCGATACGCTGGGGGGGCGCGTCGTGGGGGCGAGCGTGCTCGATCTCTTTGGCGGCGTCGGCAGCGTCGGCATCGAGGCGCTCAGCCGGGGCGCGCGCCATGCCACCTTCGTGGAATTGGATGGGGGCATCGCCGACATCTTGCGCGAGAATCTGCGCACCACCGACACCGCCGACCGCGCCGAGGTCGTGCGGGGTGATGCCTTTCGCTTCCTCGCCACGGCGGTCACACGGGGCGACATCTTCGACCTCATCTATATCGCGCCACCGCAGTACCATGGGCTAGCCGCGCAAGCCTTTCGCCAGCTCGATGACGCGCCGCTTTCCGCGCCGCAAGGGCTGGTCATAATCCAGGTCGATCCGCGTGAACGGCTGGACATCACCACCATCATCCCACGACACTATCTGCTGACCGACGAGCGGCGCTATGGCAGTACCTTGCTCCTCTTTTTCCTCCACCGGGCCGACCAGTCTCCCCGCTGAAGCAATCAGCGCGTGTTCACTTCATCAGGGGCAGGGTAAAGGCGAAGGTAGACCCAGCATCGAGCTGGCTTTCAACCCAGAGCGCCCCGCCGTGGCGCTTGACGATCTGCTGGGCTAGATAGAGGCCTACGCCCATCCCCGCCTTTTTCTCGCGGAAATCTGCGACCTGAAAGAACGGCTCGAAGATCTGTTGATGGTGGCTGGAATCAATGCCAATGCCCTCATCGCGCACGCGCACTGTCACCTCGCCCTCACCGCGAACGATCTCGATGAAGACCCCGCTCGTCGCGGGTGAAAAGGTGATGGCGTTGGCCAGCAACTGCCACAACACCTGCGAGATGCGGTCGCGGTCGCCACTCACGTGGGAGGTCGCTGCCGGACCTTGGACGAAGGGGCGCTCCGGCGACAGCGCCGCTGACCGCGCGACCGCTTCCGCGACGACCTCGCCCAGATCAAAGCGGGTTCGGTTGAGCTCGATCTGATCGCTATGCATATGGCTGACGTCAATGAGCGTCGTCACCAACTGCGCCAGCGTCTCGGTCTGCATGCCGAGCAGTTTGAGTTGGGGCAATAGGCCGGTATACCCTTCCTTTTCGCTGCGACGGAGCGCCAACTGCGCCAACAGGCGCAGCGAGGTCAGCGGCGTTTTCAGCTCGTGCGCGGCAAGCGCGATGAACTGGTCCTTGCGTAATTCCTCATTCTTGCGCGCGGTGATGTCGATGTGCGCGACCACGACGCCGCCATCGGGGTGGTTGAGGGGCGTCACCTGCATCAGAAACCACAGTTGGGCATCAGGGGTGAAACACGGATATTCTAACGAGAAATCGGACGCATCCCCGCGCAACACGCGTGCGATGCCAGCGTGGGCCAGCGGAGCCTCAGCCGCGTCGTCTCCCTGGGCATTGGCGAGGACCGCGAGGTAGTTATCGCCAAGATACGTTGGCGCTCCACCAGCAGGGGACTGTGCGTGGGCAAAACGCCGCCATCCGTCATTGACCG
>JBBQSR010000330.1:0-4891 GCA_038234855.1 Ktedonobacterales bacterium
GGTAGACCGCGTGACGCGCGACCCCGCTGGCACCGATCTCGGCGGCGAGACGCGCGACATCAGCGTTGTCTTCACCGACATTCGCGGCTTCACCAAGCTCAGCGAGGAACTCGATCCGCAGGTGCTGGTGCGGCTGCTGAATGACTATCTGGGCATCGTCACCGAGCGTGTGCTAGCGCATGGCGGCACCGTCACCATGTTTCAGGGTGACGCGGTCATGGCCATCTTCAACGCGCCACATGACCAGGCCGACCATCCCTGGCTGGCAGTGCAGACGGCCTGGGAGGTCGGCATCGCCATCGACCGCTATAACCAAAAGACGGGCAACCGCACGGTGGAATGGGGCATCGGCGTCCACACGGGTCCGGCGTTGGTGGGCAACATCGGCGCGGAGGGGCGGTTGCTGCACTACACCGCCATCGGCGACACCGTCAACGTCGCCCAGCGGCTCGAAGAGCACGCCGACCGCTCTATCATCCTGCTCAGCGACGAATTGCATACCCGCGTCGCCCCCGCCGTGACCGCCCGCCGCATCGACGACTTCCAGGCCAAGGGCAAGTCGCAATTGCTGCGCGCCTGGCACCTGACCGCGCTCCATTAGCCCGCATGTCCCCAAGGCGTGACAGCATGCCCGCTCACCATGATGAAAGGTGAGCGGGCATTCGGAGCGGGCGGAGACAGCGGGCGGGTGAAGGAGATGGTCGTGCCCGCGGACGTTCTAGTGCGGTTTCAACCGCCTGCCACCTTGCCCACTTCATCTCGGAGCGTTGCGCTAAGCCGTCGCCACGAAATATCCTTGGATGTCGACAAAGATATCCGTCGCATGCCCAAAACAGTGCACGATGAACGCCGCGCTCCCCTTTCCCACGTCTTCTTGTGTCCGCACCATAAATCCATTGGCAATGGTTTGTCCTGTCGTATAAGAGATCGTGTTGGTAGCTGGCAACGGTGTCTCAAAGCCATACAGGGTCAGTGACCCGTTCCCTTTGGCCTTGTTCACCGTGATCGTGCCGAATACCCCCAGGGCCGTTGCCGCGATGAGCGAAGCGTCTAATGCAATGGTGAGATTTTGGTTGGGCTGCAAGGGTGCGTGAGCATGCGAGTCATAGACGCGCTGTGGCGTTGCCAGAAAAACGACGGCGGTTGGCCCAACTGAGCTAGCTTGCGCCGACCGATTGCTGGTCGCTAGCGTCGCCCCAGCCACAGCGGTTGCCAGCGTTGTCACCCCCGCGAATTTCAGAAAAGCGCGTCGATTCGATGCGGCATCTGTTAGAGCCGGGGGAGTGACGAGCGTGTTGTGTTGTGACGCTTGCTCTAGGTGTGCAAGGCGTTCTTGTAACGGGCGAAGAGCGGCATCAATGTGATCTTGCAACGATGTGTTTTCAGACAAGTTATGCCTCCAGTGTGCGTTCAATACAGGAAAGACTAAGGTATCTTTCTCGCTTAGAAAAGTATCCACTGGTCAGGTCAATGTGCGATAGCGGTGGGCATGCATCGACAACCGCGTCATTCCATGGTATGCTTTTCAGCAAGCAAGATCGAAGAGGACCACAACAGATGTCGAGCGACCTGACCAATGGCTCCGGCTTTGGCAAGGGCTACGACTACCCACCATCCGTGGGGGAGCGCGTCGGCCAGCGGCTCGGGGCCGTCGCCAAGCGCGCGGCCCAGCGCCTCTTGCGCGCCGCCCTCGGGACCATCGGCCAATGCGATGCGGCACTGCATGGCGCACGGCAGCAGGCCCCGCTCACCCCCACGACCTTTCATCCGCGCCGCATCCTCATCATTCGCACCGACCTGTTGGGCGATGTCGTCATGACGCTGCCCACGGTCGCCGCCCTCCATCATGCCTATCCCGCCGCCGAGATCGATCTGGCGGTGTTGCCCTCGGTCGCGCCGCTCATGCGGGGGCAGCCAGGCATCGCGCGGGTCATCGCCTGTGACCCGAATGCCTGGGCAGGCGCATCGCTGCACCCCGCTGGTCGCCGCAAGGTGATGGCGACGATTCGCGAGTTGCGCGCGGCCCATTACGACCTGGTCGTCAGCGTGTGCGGCGATGTCGCCAGCATCTTGGCGCGGCTGACGGGGGCACCGCGCCGCGTCGGCTTCGCCGGGGAAGGGTACGCCCATCTCTTCACCGATGCGGTGCCCGGTCGCCGCTTCACCCTGGGCATGCACGAGGTCGCGTATGGGCTGCGGCTGGCAGAGCGTGCCGGGGCGACCCCTCCCGAGGCAGGTGATTCCGCGCGCCTGCCAGCCCTGGCGGTCGATGACGCGGCCCGCGCGCGTGTCGCTGCATTGCTCGCCGCCGCTGGCGTGCGCCCCGGCCAGCCCATCGTCGCCCTGCACGCGGGGTCGGGCAACGGCGCGGCGAAACGCTGGCCGCTGCCCGCCTGGGCACGCCTCGCCGATCTGCTGCTCGACGGCGAGGATGCCGCCGTCATCCTCATTGGCGCGCCAGGCGACAAGCCCCTGGCCACCGAGGTGCAGCGGCGGATGCGCCAGCCCGCCCGCGCCCTCGACCTCACGGGCCAAACGACGCTGCCCGAACTGGCCGCGCTGCTGGCCGCGTGCGCCGTGGTGGTGAGCGGCGACAGCGGCCCCCTGCACGTGGCGGAGGCCGTCGGCACGCGCGTCGTGGCGATCCACGGCCCCACCGACCCCGCCGAGAGCGGCCCCGTCACCCCCGACGCGCTCATCGTGCGCCGCGACCTCTGGTGTTCGCCGTGTTACGATTCGCGGGCCACGGCCACCTGCCGCTTCCACGACCCTATCTGCATGAAGGGCATCGGACCCGCCGAGGTGCTCGCCGCCACCCGCGCCCAACTCCGCGCCGCGTGTGATATGGTGCAGAGAGACTGAAACAAGGGACGGCATCACGGAGCGCACGGAAGTTTTCGCGGAGGACACGGAAGAAGTCGATTCCTACATTGAGACAGCAGAAGCTTTCTTCATCTTTCGTGCTTTCCGTGCGAGATTTCTGTGTGCTCCGTGATGACGTCCCCTTCGAGCAAAGGAGCTTTTGCAACGATGAAGTTGGTGACCTATCGTGCTGCTGACGGGCAGGGCCGCGCGGGCATCTGGACCGACAGCACGATCTTTGATGCCGCCGGACTGCTAGGCCGCGACGCGGTGGATATGACCGGCCTGCTGCGCCTCGGCCCCGCCGCGCTGGATGACCTGCGCGGCAAGCTCGCCGAGGCCGACCCGCAGGGACCCCACGCGCGACCCGCCGAGATGACGCGGCTGCTGGCCCCCACGCCCGAGCCGCCCTCGGTGCGCGATTTTTACGTCTTTGAGCAGCATGTGAAGGCGTCGCGCGCCCGCCGTGGGCTAGAGATGATCCCCGAATGGTACGAGATCGCCGTCTTCTACTTTTCGAATCCCGCCGCCATCCAGGGACCCGAGGAAGATGTCTTTTACCCCGAGGACACGAATGAACTGGATTTCGAGCTCGAGATCGCGTGTGTCATCGGTCAGGCGGGGCGCGACATCGCGGCTGCCGAGGCATCTCAACACATCGCGGGCTATCTGGTGATGAACGACTGGTCAGCGCGCGACATCTGGCGCACCTACGAGGCCAAGCTCAGCATGGGTCCCGCCAAGGCGAAGGACTTCGCCACATCGCTCGGCCCCTGGCTGGTGACGCCAGATGAACTGGCCGACCGCCGCCTGGGCGACGGCGCGGAGGAACGCTATGACCTGACGATGCTGGGGCGCGTCAATGGCCGGGAAGTGTCGCGCGGCAACGCCAAGGATATGTTTTATAGCTTCGGGCAGATCATCGAACGCGCCTCGCGCCATGTCACGCTGAAGCCCGGCGACGTGATCGGCTCCGGCACCGTCGGCACCGGCTGCATCTTTGAGCTTGGCCCCGAGAACGTCCCCTGGCTGCGGCCCGGCGACGTGATCGAGATGGAGATCGAGCGGCTAGGCGTGCTGCGCAACACCATCGTGGAGGAACCCAAATGACCAGTCTCGCGCCGCCGCTCAGCCTCCCCGAGCCGCAGACCGAGGGCGAGCAGTTCTGTTTCGCGCTGCGCCGCAACATGGAGGGCGTGTTGCGCATCATCGAGTCCGTCCCGCACGAGGCGCTGACCTGGAAGCCGCCGCTGGGCGACGCGAACACCCTGGGCGCGCTGGCCGTCCACAGCGCCGCGTCGGGGGAATGGTGGATTCTCGCCTGTGTTCGCGGCGACGACATCCCGCGCGACCGCGACGCGGAGTTTCGCGCCACCACGACTGCCGACGAGGTGCGCGCCCGCTTCACCGCGTGGTACGACCAGGTCGAGGCGCTCATCCGCGATCAGCCGCCAGCGTGGTTCGGCCAACTGAGCCACCACCCCAACGGCGACCGCACCAACCGCCGCTGCCTGATGCACAGCGTCGAGCACCTGGCCCAACACTTCGGCCACATGGAGATCACGGCGGACCTGTGGCACAACCAGGGATAGGGGTGGCCCCACCCCCGTCCCTCTCCCACATTCCCCCAGCAGGGGGATGTTGACGCCGCGTTCGCGGGCTGCCTGGATGGCCTCGGGGTAGCCCGCATCGACATGGCGCATGACGCCCGTGCCGGGGTCGTTGGTCAGCACGCGGCGGAGGCGGTCGGCGGCGTCATCGGTACCATCGGCGACGACGACCATCCCTGCGTGCAGCGAATAGCCGATGCCCACGCCGCCGCCGTGGTGCAGCGACACCCACGACGCGCCCGACGCGGTGTTGAGCAGGGCGTTCAGGATCGGCCAGTCGGCTATCGCGTCCGAGCCGTCCTTCATCCCTTCGGTCTCGCGGTACGGCGACGCCACCGAGCCGGCGTCCAGATGGTCCCGTCCGATGACGATCGGCGCACTCACGTCGCCGCGTCGAACCAGGTCGTTGAAGACAGCGC
>JBBQSR010000331.1:0-4891 GCA_038234855.1 Ktedonobacterales bacterium
GTGCGCGTGGGGCTGACGGTCGGCGACGACGCGGCCACCACCAAGGCGACGGAGGCTCGGCTGCGCGGCTTTTTCGCTAACCGCGGCTTTCGCGTGGAGACCGCGCCGGGGGCCACGGACGCCAAAAGCTACCTTTACATCCACAAATATGGCTGGTCGGCGCTGTCGACCTTCGTCTTTCACACCTGCCTCATCGGCATCATGCTGTGCGCGGTGCTGACGGGCTGGGGCGGCTTTGGCCAGGGCTCGATGGCCGAGCGCGTCTTGCCGACGCAGGTCTACCACTACTTTCAAGATCTCGCGGGCTTTAGCTACGATCAGCCGTTGCCCAATGGCGAGCAGGGCGTCGTCTACCCGATGGGGACGGCGCACAACATCATCTATCGCGCCGTGCAGTTCACCATGACGGTCGATGAGAAGCGATTTACCCCCACCGACTTTTACACCGACATCCAACTGTATCAGGACGGCAAGATGGTCGACGCCAAGCGCATCCGCGTGAACGATCCGCTCACCTACCAGGGCGTGACCTTCCATCAGGCGTCGTTCATGATGTATACCGACCTCCAACTGCGCGACGACAAGGGCAACGTCATCTATAGCGGGGCCATTCCGCTGACCGACCACCGCACCACCGCGCCGGACCCCAACACTGGCAACGTCTTCCAGACCAATAGCGTCTCGGATGTGCCCATCCCCAACTATAACGAGACGATGAATCTGGCGGCGACGCGGCTGAGCAACGGCTCGTGGCTGGTCGGGGTGCGCGGCTTTGACGGCACGGGCAAACAACTCTTCCAGGGCGCGGCGAACTATGGCTTTTCGTGCGTGACACCCGATGGCACGCAATTCGTCGCGGGCAGCAACTATGGCTGCAAGCTCTCGAATGGCTGGTGGATGAACATCAACGATGTCACGCGTGGCACCGTGTTGCTCATCACCAAGGACGCCGGATCGCCGCTGCTGTGGCCCATCTTGGCGCTGCTGGTGCTGAGCATGTGGATCACCTTTGGCTTCCCGCCACGCCGCTACTGGGCGCGCGTCGAGGGCAGCCAGGTGCGCCTAGCCGCGCTGAAAGAGCACTTCGTCAACCAACAGCGCGAGCTAGACGCCTATGCCCGCGCCCTCGGCAACCGCGCCCTGCGTGCCACGCCCACGGTCGCCCCCGATGTCGATGCCCGCCCCACCCCCAAACGCCGCGAAAAGCAACCCGCGACGGTCTGAGATGGGTGTATGGTGGCGAGTATACATGTACCCGCCACCATAGACACAGCTATTGAGAGATAATTGCTATCAGTGTGCTTCACAGACAGGGAGGGCAGGCGGGCTTCGTGATCCCAGACGCGGCTTTCCCTGCTGACGACCCACATCACTCGGCGTCGATGCGCTCCAGCGTTTGTCGCAGCACCATCAGGTTGGTGAGGGGGCCGACGCCGCCGGGAACGGGCGTGATGGCCCCCGCGACAGCGCTCACCGGCGCGAAATCCACATCGCCGACCACCTGACCATCCGCCAGCACGTTGATGCCGACATCGATGACCACCGCGCCAGGCCGCACCATCTCAGCGCGGATGAGGCGGGGCACGCCCGCCGCCGCGATCAGCACATCCGCCGCGCGGGTAAAGCTGGCGAGATCCTGCGTGTAGATGTGGCAGACGCTGACGGTGGCGTCGCGCCGCAGCAGCATCAATGCCAGGGGTCGCCCGACCACCGCGCTCGCCCCCACGATGACGACGCGGCGACCATCCAACGCCACCGCTGAGCGGTCCAGCAGCTCCATCACCGCCGCGCAGGTGGCGGGCACCTTGGCAGGCAGATTCAGGAAGAGGTTGCCCGCGTTGGTCGCGCCGATGCCATCCACATCCTTCGCGGGGGCGATGGCGTCCAGCAGCAGATCGCGACCCAGGTGCGGCGGCAACGGGAGCTGAACGATGATGCCATGCACCGTCGGCTCGTCGTTTAGCCGCGCCAAGGCCGCCAGCACATCGGTGGGGGTGCTGCGCAGCGGCAGTTCGACCAAGCGGCTCGCCAGGCCCACCCTGCGCGCGGTACGGCGCAACTGGCGCGCATAGACATCGCTGGCGCTCTCACCGGCTTCGTCGCGCACCACGACGATGGCGAGCGTCGGCGTGTAGCCAAGCTCCGCGCTCCGCGCTGCGGCGAGGTCGCCCAGCTCGCGCGCGATCTCCGCCGCGAAGGCCCGCCCATCCAGAATCGCCGCGCTCACGTCGCTGCCCTCATCTCATTGTAATGGTAGCCGCTGTTGGACGCACCCTATTTCTCGCCCATGCGGGCACTGATGAATTGCAGCGTCTCGTTGGTCAGCTCGCCTACGCCTTCCATCGCGGCGGTCAGGCGCTTTTGCAGGGCATGGCCGCGCACCTCGTCGTGCAGTTCGCGCAGATTCACCTGCACGTTCAGCCCCGCCGCGCTGATGGCCGCCATCGCCATGAAAGAGGCCGCGCCAGCATCCGTCAGCACCGTGCGGTTGCCGATCTTGGCGATGAGGTTCGCCATCTGCACCACTTGGCGCGCGACCTCGGCGATCATCACTGGCACCTCGGTGGCCTGGGTCAGCGCGCGTTGCAGTGCGTTGTGGCGGCGCTCTTGTTCGTCCTCGGTGCCCTTGGGGAGCCGATAGGCCAGCGCCACCATCTGATAGGCCTCGGCGTCGGCCTCGGCCAGTTGCAGCAGCATGCTGCGCGTCTGCTCGCTGCTGGTCAGCAGTTCGCGCGCGTGCGCATCGACATCCGCGTACCGCTTGCGTCCCACGGTGAAGCGTGCCACCATGCTCACCAGCGCCGCCGCCAGTGTGGCGCACATCGCCGCCGCCGCGCCGCCGCCAGGGGCGGGGTCATCGCTCGCCAGCGCGTCGAGCCACGCGCCCAGGGTCTGCTCCTCAATCGCCATGTTCGCGCCCCCTGTGATCCTATTCCCCCTCATTGTATCATGCGAGGCAGCGCGGCGGGGCCGCTCCCCGCTATTTGCGCTACAATAAAAGGGACAACAGCGCGAGAAAGCGACGGGCAGTGGCGATGAATGAAACAACGATGACGTTGATGGGCGAGGCACGCGAGGCGCTGGCGGGGGCGGCGCTGGCGACGCTGGGCACGACGAACCCATGGCACCAGGCCGATGTGCACCTGCTGCTGCGCCTCAGCCTTCAGGCGACGAAGCCAGCGGATGTCGAGGCCATCGAGGCGGAGGGACAACGCCTCGCCCTGACACGCGAACGGTTCGACCTGCGGCTGGCGGCGCTCGAAGATGCCCTGTACGCGCTGGAAGGGGCCGTCAGCAGCGAACTGAGCGACACGATGGCCCAGCACGAGACGCACATGGCGCTGCACAGCACCTATCGCACCGTCATCACCACCCTGGCGCGCGGCTTCCAGGCGGGCGGCGACGCGCTGGCCCACACCGAACGCGAACGCGCCCAACTGGAAGAGCGCCGTTTGCGCGCGGTGCAGCGCATCAACACCGTCGCCAACTCGACGATGAACATCGGCGAGATGCTGGAAACCGCCGCCAAGATCATCGCCGACGAACTGCCCATCGACCTCTGCGCCATCTTCCTCTATGACAACCACACCGATGAATTGATGCTCGACGCCATCAGCGCCTCGCCCGAGGAGGCCGCTGGGCACTTCATCGTCCATCTGGGCGAGCAGATCACCGGGGCGGTCGCCCAGCGCGCCGTGCCCGATGGCGTACCCGACCTGCGCGAATGGACCATTCCCCCGGTCGAGACGCAGATGTTTGGGCAAGAGTACCGGGGCGTGTATGTGATGCCCATCATCTGCTTTGGCGGCGAAAGCTCCATCCTCGAGGGGGCCATCACGCTGCTGAAGCGGTCGCCGCTCGTCCTCACCGCCGAGGAGTTCGCCTTCCTCGAATTGGTGGCAGGGCAACTGGCGCTGAGCATGGAAAACAGCAAGATCTATCGCCACGCTGAAGAGACGCGGCTGCGCCAGATGTCGAACATCGCCATGCTGCAAAGCATCTCGGCGACAGTGGCGACCTCCTTTGACCTGGTGCGCGTGTTGCAGATGATCATCTCGCAGGCGGTGCAGATCAGCGGGTCGACAGCGGGCGCGATCTTCCTGATGGAAAACGATGGGGCGCTGCGGCTGACCTCGCGCAGCGAGATGAACGCGCCATCGCTGCGCGACGCCAGCCTGCGCGTGGGGGAATGCTGCGTGGGCCGCGCCGCCGAGCAGGGCGAGCAGTACTGGGGCATCGATTGCATGCACACCAATCCCGACTGTTACCTGCGCCATCTGAGCGACCAGATGCCCCATGTCCATTCATCGCTGGCCGTGCCGCTGCTGAGCAAGGGGCTGGTAAAGGGCGTGCTGCATCTGGTGCGCACCGAGCGCCACATGCAGCCCGGCATCGGCGCGCGGCTGGTCGAAACCTTCGCCAACGAGGCAGCCATCGCCATTGAGAGCACGCACCTCTACGAAGAGACGCGCACCTCGCTGGAAATGAAGTCGCACCTGCTGCAAGAGATGCACCACCGCGTCAAGAACAACCTGCTCAGCATCGCCGCGATCCTGCGGATGGAGCGCCGCCGCACGACCTCCGAGGAGACGATGCGCGTGCTTTCCGAGAGCATCAGCCGCATCGATGGCATGGCCGCGACGCACGACCTGCTCTCGCGCGACGAACACATCGGCATGGCGAATATCGCCGACATCGCCACCAAGCTCATCGGCGTCGTCAGCGCCTATCTCGTCCCCCCGACCCTGCGCGTGAAATTCGAGACGCGCACCAAGGACGTGGAGGTCCATTCCAAGAAAGCCCTGGTGCTGGCGCTGGTGCTAAATGAACTGCTGGCCAACGCCATCGAGCATGGCATGGCCGACCGCGAGGCGGGGCGCATCCGCATCGG
>JBBQSR010000332.1:0-4890 GCA_038234855.1 Ktedonobacterales bacterium
GGTCTGCTCTTTGGCCTGGGCATCTGCTGGTTTGCCCTGCCCTTCGTACAAGAGGCCGTGGATGAGTCGGCCCCCGTGCTGCGGAGCACGATGCAGGTCGACGGCGCGCGCATCGCACCCGCCCGGCCCCAGTAAGCCGCCATCCCCCGAATGTCTCATCACGATAGTCGAATGATTGGTCCTGTGTTATGCTCCGTTCACCGCCGGATTCGCCACACAGGAGCATCGTGCCATGTCCACGCCTCAGCGCGTCATCGCGGCCACGGGCATCAGCCGCTACATTCGCCTGGAACGGTGCGGGCGCTTCCTGCGCTATTACCTGCGACCGAGCGAGGCGGCGCAGACCGAGACGCGCTATGGCCTGGGCCACGAGCCGCTCAGCCCGCTGCTGGCCGAGGCGGGCAACGCCTTCGAGGCCGAGGTGGTCGCCACCCTGCCCGCCGCGCCCTATAACCTGCAAGAGTACGCGGCCCCCGTCACCAGCGCGACGGTGCTGGGCACGCCGCCGGGGATGCAGCGGTTCCTGTACCAGGCGACGTTGGAGGGCACCATCGGCGGGCAGCCGTGCCTGGGCGTGGCGGACCTCATCCACGTGGCGCGGGCGGCGGATGGCGCGCTGAGCATCACCGTGCTCGATGTCAAATCGGCCACGCACGATCAGGTCGAATATCGCGTGCAGGTCGCCTTTTATCTGCGATTGTTGCGGGGGATGTTGGCGGCGGAGGGCGTCGCGGCGGTGACGCTGGCGGGCGGCATCCTCCATCGCAGCGCGGAGGGCACCATGCCCCCGTGGGATGCCCCCGCCGCGCGCTTCGATGTCGCGCCCTATGATCTGGTGCTGGACCACCTCTTCGATCCGGTGGCGGGCGATGTCGCGGGGGTGCTGGCGCGCGATCTGACGGAGATCCCCTATGCGCTCAGCAATAAATGCGATGGCTGCACCTTCAACCAACTGTGTTTACGCGAGAGCGCCGAGGCGCAGTCCATCGCGCTCGTGCCCACCGTGCGGCCCGCGCAGATCGCCGCGTTGCACCGAGCGGGCGTTACCACCCTGCGCGCATTGGTCGACCTGAAGGCATTGCCCGAGCGGGGCCAGCCGCGCCGCGCCTTCGCCACCGCGCCGGGGCAGGCCGCCACCGTCGCCGTGTTGGCGGCCAACCCCCTGATCGCGCCGGAGGTAGATCGGCTGGTGCAGCGCGCCCGCGCCATCTTGCATCGCTTCGCTCCCTCCGTCGCCGCGCCCTTCACCTTGCTCGACGCCGCGCCCAGTCAACTGCCCGGCGATGGGGTGAACCCGCATCTCGTCAAGATCTTCCTGGATGCCCAGCATGACTATCTACGCGACCGGGTCTATCTGGCGGGGGCGCTGATCATTGGCCCCGCTGGTCGCCATGCCAGCGTGCGGATGGCGGATGGGCCGCCCGACGACGCCAGCGAGGGCGCGCTGTTGCTGGCGCTGCTGCGCGATGTGGTGGCGGCACTGCCAGCCGTCGCGGGCGACGCTGGCCCCGTGCCGCTGCACCTGTACCTCTATGATGCCAGCGAGCAGCGCATCTGGCTCGACGCCCTCACGCGCCACCTGGACGACCTCAGCACCATCCCGGCCTTCTATGACCTACTCACCAGCAATGGCGGGGTCGAGCAGCCGATGTTCAGCTTCCTTGCGAATGAACTGCGCGACCGCTGGAATCTGGGGCTGACCTGCCCGAATCTGCACAGCGTCGCGGCGCTGCTGCGCTTCACCTGGGCGGATGACGCGCATGATTTTCGCCGCGCCTTCGCGTTCCGCGTCTTTGACAACACCGATCAACGCGCAGATGGCGTGTGGATCGAGCGCCGCAGCCAGTTCAGTTCCAGCATCCCGCTGGAATATGTCTATGGCGCGTGGGGGCGACTGCCCGCCGCCGCGCATGCCGCGCCGCTCTATCGCCAGTGCACGCCAGACCTGTTGCGCTCCTTCCAGGCCCGCCGCCTGGCCGCGCTGGCGCATATCGAAGGGCGGCTGAACCCTGGTGACCACTCGCGTTTCGTGAAAGATCCGCTGCCCGTCGCCGCCGTCACCGTGGGCCAGCCATTGCCCGACCTCGCCCGCGCCCTCACCGAGTTCCTGGGGATGGAGCACCACGCGGCGCTCCAGGGCCTCTTCGCGCTGCTGCAACTGCCGCCCGAACGGCGCGTGGTGACGGGCCGCACCCTGCCGCTGCGCTGCGAAACCGTCGCGGTCATCAACAAGCGCACCGTGGCGACCTTCGCGCTCGCCTATGACGCCTTTGGGTTAGCTGCCAGCCTCCGCGCCACCGCGCGCATCAAGGATGGCGACTGGCTGGTGCTGAATGCCCTCGACCATCAGCAGCCGTGGGAGATCATCCGGGGCCGCATCGCGGTCGTGCAATCCTTCGCCGCCGACACCATCACCGTCGAGTTGCTCGACATGACGAGCTTTGGCAGCGACTTCAAGTACGCACACGAGGTCAAATTGGTACCCCAGGCGGGGGACCTGTATACCCTGGATGAGATGGCCGACGACCTGAACGCCGACAAATATGCCCGCGCGGTCGCCCATGCCGGGGGCAACGCGCTCTATGCCGCGCTCACGGGCGTGCCCGCCGCGCCGTCACCCGCCACCGCGCCCCAGGCCGCCATCTTTCTCGATGCCGTGCGTCGCGCGGTGCCCGATCTGCGGCTGACCGAGGCCCAGGCGGCGGTGGTGGCGGGCCAGAGCGACGCCCCGCTGCTGTGCGTGCAGGGGCCACCGGGCACGGGCAAGACCGCGACGCTGGGCTGGGCCATCCTGGCGCGCGTCTTCGCGGCGAATGCGCCCAGCATGCGCGTGCTCGTCTGCGCCAAGACGCACAAGGCGACCACGCTGGTGCTGGGCAGCGTCGCCGCGCGGCTGGCGCAGATTCGCCCGACGCGCGTGGGGGGGCCGCTGCACGCCCTGCGCGTGCTGAAGCTGAGCAACGACGAAGACGAGATCCTGCCGGATGGCGTGCAGCGGCTGAACCCGCGCCACGCCGCACGCGCGGCGGAACTGCTAGGGGCGACGGGCGGGCAGGTGGTGCTGGGCGGCACGCCCGGCGGCATCTATACCCTGATGAACCGTGTCGGCAAGCGCGACGGCGAGTTGCCCTGGGGCGACGGCCCCTTCGATTTGCTCGTGATCGACGAGGCCAGCCAGATGAGCCTCCCCGAGGCGCTGTTGGCGAGCGCGTTCCTGCGGCGCGGCGGGCAGGTGGTGGTCGTTGGCGACCATCGCCAGATGCCGCCGATCCTGGCGCATCCGTGGCCCAGCGAGCGGCGGCGCGCGGCCATCACCCATCACCCCGACCGCTCGATCTTCGCGGCACTGGTCGACCTCGGCTGCCCCACGGTGCGGTTGGATGAGAGCTTCCGGCTGCATCAGACCCAGGCGCGCTTCCTGGCTGAGCATATTTATCAGCGCGACGCCATCGCGTTCCATTCGCAGCGCCAGGCGACCTTGCCGCCGCTGCCCGCCTCCGTATCGGACCCCTTCGTCGTGGCGGCGCTGCGGCCCGAGTACCCCATCGTCGTCATCGAGCATAACGAAACCGGCTCGCAGCAAGTCAATCTGACGGAGGTGGAATTGATCGCGCCCATCGCGGCGGCGTGCCACACGGCGCTGCGGCTCGATGGGCGCGACGGCCTGGGCATCGTCGTGCCCCACAACGCGCAAAAGGCCGCCCTGCGTGCCCGCTTGCCCCAATTGGCCGAGGCGGGGGCCATCGATACGGTCGAACGTTTCCAGGGGGGCGAGCGCGATGTCATCATCGTCTCCGCGACGGCCAGCGACCCCAGCTACATCTTGGCGGAAGCCGAATTTCTGCTGAACCTCAATCGGCTGAATGTCGCCTTCTCGCGCCCGCGCAAGAAGCTGATCGTGGTGGCCTCCGCCGCGCTCTTCCGCTTCCTCTGCACCGATCTGGCGCTCTTTGAGCACGCGTTGCTGTGGAAGTATCTACGCTATCGCTATGCCGACACGGCGCTGTGGGGCGGCAGTCGCGCGGGCGCGCAGGTCGCCGTGCGGGGCCACCCAGCGGGCCACCCCATCACCGCGACGCTGGCTGATGTCGTGCCCGCCGAGGCCGCGCCGCCCAGCGACCTCAGCCGTCCCCCCGCCCCCCTCGCAGAAAGGATGCGTGAAGGATTTTGATCCGCGTCATCGCCACCGCCGACAACCATCTGAACCGCTATTACGCCCGCCTGACGCCGACCAAGCTGAGCCAGCGCCGCAAGGCGTTGCGCGACGGCTTCCGCGCGGTGGTAGAGGCTGCGCTGGCCTGGCCCGCGCATATCGTCCTGCTCGGCGGCGACCTCTTCGACACCAATGACCCGCGCAACCTGGACCGCGCCTTCGTGGCGCAGTGTTTGGCGGACCTGCACGCGGCGGGCATCACCGTCTGCGCGGTGGGCGGCAACCACGACACGCCACGCCAATCCACCGACCAGGGCGGCTACGCGCCGCTCGACATCTATCGCCACATGGGCTCGCTGCACTACTTCCAAGAGGCGACACAGGTCGCCGAGCTTCGGCGCGAGATCGAGGGCATCACGGTCGTGGTGGGCGGCCTGACCCCCAACCCCGCGTGGGCGCCGGGGACCGACCCGCTGGCGGCGCTGGCCTGGCACCCCCACGCGACGGGGGCCGACACCAGCATCTTCCTCTCGCACGGGCAGATCGAAGGGATGGTCTTGCCGGACAACGACGGCCCCATCTTTATGAAGGCGACGCTGCGTGACCACACCGACGCGGAATTAGTCGTGCTGGGCGACCTTCACCATGCCGGGCAGGTCGCGCTGGGCGCGGGGCGGCTGGTCGCCATCCCCGGCGCGACTGAGCGGATAGACTTGGGCGACGACGCAGCGGTGCCC